>JBBSSY010000134.1:0-7718 GCA_038241595.1 Chitinophagales bacterium
ATGCGAAAGCAGTGATGGCTGCCATCGCCAAAGGCAATGGTAAAGCGGTTCTTACAACCGTTGCAGGTGGAACCCTTACGGCCTCAATTTAAGGTGGCAAGTTTATACTTACCGATGCAAATGCTGGAAAAGCAACTGTAACCGCCACTGATCTGAAAGCGAGTAACGGCGTGATCCATGTGATCGACACCGTTTTAATGCCCTAACCTGGTCATCCGGGAACTTTATTTGCCCCGACGCATAAAAAATGGGGTGACTAGTTAGTCACCCCATTTTTATTTTTACCGGTTAACGATCGATCCTATACCACCTTTTGCAACTCTTCCTTTAACCGTTTTGCAACGATTTTGTCCTGGCCATCCTTCAGCATAAACACGGTCATATTGATCCCCGCGTCCTTGCCGGTCATGACTTCAATGGAAGGCGTTCCCAAACGCAACCTGTCCCTGATTTCTGCCGCCGTGCTTTTGATCGTTGCCTGGTCCCACGACACATTCACCAGTGGGGTATGATTGGCGATTGGTGGCACCGTGACATCGGTTTTTACGCCGGCGATCGGTGATACCGCATTTACGATAACGGCCACCCGCGCTTCCCACATTTTCCATTCTTTTTCATGATCCAGGTTTACATAGGCATCCAGTGCGGCGTACATTCCCAGGATTTCTTCTTTGTTTACCTTCATGCCGCGGCCGATATTGCCACCACCCGGGGGGCCACTCAGCCTGGCCGCTGCGATCAGGTTTTTCCGGCCAAGCAGCATGCCCGCGCTTTGCGGACCGCGGATGGCCTTGCCACCCGAAATGCATACCAGGTCGAAACCCATGTCATTGTATTTCCACAGGTTCTCAACCGGCGGGATATCCGCCGCAATATCGATGATTGTTGGAAGAGCGTTCTTTTTCGCCACGGCGAGCCATTCGGGATGTTGGATTTTACCGAGCGGCGAACTTTCGTTGAGGAAGTACATGAGCGCCGTTTTAGGCGAAATGGCCTTTTCGAGCTCTTCCACCGTTTCGATTACGACCGGCTTAATGCCGGTATTTGTCAGCGCATGTATGTAACCGTGATTGTGCCCTCTTTGTACGATCACTTCGTTTTTTTCAAAGTTTTCCACGTTCGGCAGCATGGCTACTTTTTTGCGGTCCATGCCGGTGAGTACACCCGCGGTGCCGAGTACCAGCGCCGACCAGCAACCTGCGGTAACCATGGCGGCTTCCGAATGGCAGATCGCGGCGATCTTTTCACCTACCTTGTCCTGCACATCATCGTACATAATAAATTCTTTGGACGAGCTGTCGATCGCGGCAATGGTTGCATCCTGCATCAAAGACGCGGTCATGGTGGTGTAGGTACCCGCAGCATTGATAAATGTGCGGAGACCAAGTTCTTTGATAAGATCGCGTTTGGCAGCCGATGGTTTTACGGGTGCGGCAATGGCTGATTCAAAAGGTATACTGCTGCCGATCAGACCGCCAACAGGGGCAATGGAAAGAAATTTTAGAATATCTCTGCGTTTCATAATGATTTATTTAAAAAATGATAAATGGCAGTTGTAAGGTACGAAAATACTATGGGACGTCCCACCAGACCCTGGCGGTATATGAATTGTTGTTGCCCTGCCTGGCACGCGCCTCAAGAAAGTTCGGCCCGTTAAGGCGTTCCTCATCGTATGGTACGATGAACCGCCGCGGAATGGTGCCGCCCGTCAGGTTGCCGGGATAATTCACTGCTACCAGTGTCGGGTAATTGGTACGGCGCCAGTTGGCGAAAATTTCCCACTCATCGGTAAACATCATCGACACCCAGCGCTGTGTCTGGATCTGTTCCAGTTTCTCATTAAATGAACCGGCTTCTTTGAACGGGTTTAATGCCAGGTAGGCATTGATCTTCGCATCGGATAAAATGCCGTAATTGCCCCAGAGCGACCACTGTTTCATGGCAGCCCTGACCGCCGTTTCATATGTCGTTTTTGCCGACCCGGTGTACCAGCCGCGCAATGCCGCTTCTGCCAGGTTGAGGTTCATATCACTGGCGGTGAGCACCAGCATGGGTGACTCGTATTTCAACACCGTATTTGGATTGGGTTCGCTGTAGGTCACAAAATCATCCGGCACGGTACTGTGCGCACCGTTTAAGAGACCCTTCTGCAAGGCCGCGGTCGTATCGGCTACATAGGCGCCAGTCGGTGTTTTGACCATCACCACGGACATTATGTTTAACCGGGGGTCTTTCGTAACCTGCAGGTGATTGATGATCTTGTACGCAATTTTACCCCCTTCCCGGTTATAAGGATCCTGCTGGTTTGAATAGTTACCCGCCAGCAACTGGAAGGCCACCGGGTTCCTGCTGGTGATTTGCGATCCGTCCACATACTGCACGTACGCCACGTCATTATCATTGACAATTACACCGCCGGCGATCGCTTTTTGTACCCAGGTTTTAGCCAGCGCATTGTCTACTTTTGTCAACCGCATGCCTAAACGAAGCATCATGGAATAGGCAAACTTTTTCCATTTTGCGATGTTTCCGCCATACACCAGGTCTGATTTGTCAAAGGTCGGCTGGGCCGCCGTCAACGCCGCGGCGGATTCTTCCAGCTGTTTCAGCATGTCCATGTAAATCGATTGCTGGGTATCGTATTTTGGCGTAAAAAGCTGTTCAGTAGGTCCCTTAGCCGCCTCCGAATAAGGTACATCGCCAAACAGATCGGTGATGCGGTGATAGGCCCAGATGCGCCAGATCTTCGAGATCGCCAGTTTGTTAACTTCTTCCGGTTTGGTGAGTTTGCGAATCAGCGTTTCGATGTCGTTGATGGGGCCGGGGTATGCCGTCGAGAAATTGTTTGAACCATTCTCTTCCGTGTATTTATCTCCGCCGCCGCTGACGACGATGCAATTGGCGTACTGCTGCATCCAGCCCGACATGACCTGGTTGGCATTGCGATACCCTTCGCCTTTGTAGTCGAGGCCAATGGCGGTAAGCTGCGCGCGGGTAAACAGGTATTCCGGGATCAGTTCCGACGTTTTATCAGGATTGATATTCAGTTCTTCAAAACGTTTGTCGCAGGCGACCGGCAGGAAGATGATAACGAGTAGCAGTAACCGCCACGCAGTGTTTGAAAAGCTTCTTTTTATTATTGATGTCCGCTTCATATCAAAAAATTTAGAAAATTAAAATTTGAGCATCAGGTTAACGCCCATGGTCCTTGTTCTTGGCACGCCGAATGATTCATAGCCCTGGTCGTTGGTGACCAGGTTATTTGATTCGGGATCGAAGCCATCCGTTTTTGAATACAGCGTGAATAAATTACGCGCGATGAAGGAAATGGACGCCGACTGCAGTTTGACGAGGTTGATCTTTTTTACCGGTAACTGGTAGGAGAGAATTACCTGTCGCAGTTTTACAAAGCTGCCGTCGTATATAAACATTTCGTTGTAGTTTTTATCGTAATCGTAATAGGTATCCAGCTCTTTGACGTTCCAGGTTTTGGTAAAGGGTTCGCCCTTGGTATTGACGCCGGTTAACGTTAGGCCGGTTTCACGGCCGGGAAGGGTGCTTTTTTGCAATCCGAAGCGGTGTGTATATTGTGCAAACCGCGACCAGATGGCGTTGCCGAATTTGCCGTCCAGCAGGATGTTCAGCGCAATATTTTTATACTGGAAATTGGTGGTAAAACCCATCGTCGTCGGCGGCACACCTACGCCGAGGTCCATGAGTGCCGATTTTGCCGCATACCCTGACTTGGCATCATACACCGACTGTCCTTTTTCATTGACCAGTTTGCGGTAACCCCAGATGGTATTGTATGGTTTGCCGATCTCGCGGTCATTGAGACCGGGCGCGAGTTTGATGATCTCGCTTTTGTTATAGGCCACGTTGTAACTAACATCCCATTTAAAATCCTTGCTGTTGTAAGGGCGTGCTGTAATCAGCAACTCGATGCCTTTGTTGCTCAATTCACCGATATTCAGGAGGGCAGATGTCATTGCAGAAGCCGTACTTACCGTTGTTTCAACGATGTCGTCCGTTGTCTTACGATTGTAGAATGTAAAGTCGATCCCGATCGCGTTATTCAGGAACTGTGCCTCGAATCCGGCTTCATAGGTCGTGGAAACCAGCGGCCTGAGGTCGGGATTGGGAATGGTACCCAGTGTTTGTACCGGGCGCCCGTTGTGCCCGCCCTGCAACAGCCCGTAGGTCTGGTTGATGCGGTAAGGATCCACGGTTGCACCGCCAACCTGTGCCCAGGAGCCACGCAGTTTAAAGAAACTAATAGCATCAGGCATGGTCATGGCCTGCGACATGATCACGCTTCCACCGATCGAAGGGTAAAAAATACTGTTGTTTTGCGCACTCAACGTCGAGAACCAGTCTTGCCGGCCGGTGAGCGTTAAAAAAGCGATGCCCTTGTAATCCAGGTCGGCGGAACCAAAGATCGAATTGATGCTGCTCTGGTTGTTTGTCGGGATGGTATTAAGGATACTCAGGTTGGTGTAGCTGTAAAAATAGGGGATGATGTAATCCTGGCCCACGATACGCGTTTCTTCATAACTGCTTCTTTGCATATTGCCACCGGCCATCGCCAGCAGTCCAAAATTCTTAAGGAATTTCTTTTTATAATTTAGCGTCAGCATGCTATTTGTTTCCGAAACGGTGGATTTTACCGATTCGTAATCACCCAGTGGCCGGAAGGCCAGGTTCCAGGGCGTAATAGCCACATAATTAAAGTTGTAATAATCCTGTCCGATGGTACCGCGCACGAACAGGTCGTCGGTGAGGTCGTATTTAATATTTGCCTGCCCGATAAAACGGTTCTTTTTGTCTTTGTTGATAAATTTGTTGAGGGTAAAATATACATTGGTCGATTCGGCCCATGGTCCCCACTGGATCTCTTTGCCTGTTTCATCATAGCCTGGCGCCAGGTTGCGAATATCAACCGTATTGGCGATCACCTGCGTCACCCACGCGGCATTGACATCTTCATAACCAATCTTCGGTCGGTTGTTGGCTTTTTCCACATTGTACTGGGCCACCATCTGTATGCTTAGTTTTTTACTCAGCACCGAGTTTATACTCAGGTTGCCTGTTTTGCGGTTGAAGGAAGAATTGGGCTGAATATTATTTGCATTGGTGTTTGACAGCGCAAAGCGGTAATTCAGCGCTTCCGTGCCGCCGGTGAAGGCGATTGTATTCGCGAAATTGGTACCGGTGCGGTAGATGCTTTTCAGGTTGTCTTTTACATGCACCGGGGAGTAGGGGCGCATCACGCCGTCAAACTGGATGTATGGAAGCCCGTCCATTTTGGCACCAAAAGAAGTGTGTCCGGAGTTGAGGGCCTCTGCCTGTGTCATCGGTTTTACCCCGTCAACACCCTGGCCGTACTCGTACTGAAATTCCGGGAACACGCTGATGGTTTCAAAGGCAGACGAGGTATTGTATTCAACGCCAACGCCTTTTTGCACCCGTCCTTTTTTTGTGGTAATGAGGATCACGCCGTTCGATGCGCGCGAACCGTATAATGCCGATGCAGCACCGCCTTTCAGCACACTGATGCTTTCGATGTCATCGGGGTTGATGCCTGCGATGCCATCGCCGCGGTCAACATTTATTTTGCCACCGCCCCTCGTAGCCGCCCCGCCGGGGATGGTATTGTCGATCGGCATGCCATTTACTACATACAGCGGCATGTTGTTGCCATTGAGAGAACCATTACCGCGAATAATTACGCGGCTCGATCCACCTGCCCCCGTGGCCATACCGGTAGCGTTTACACCCGCCACCTTGCCCGTTAATGCATTGGCGATATTCATTTCGCGGGCCTGGGTAAATTCGTCGCCTTTTATTTCAGTGACGGAGTATGCCAGGGCTTTCCTGTTCCGCGATATACCCAGCGCGGTCACTACCACTTCGTTCAACGCCAGTGCGCCTTTTACGAGAACCACGTTAATGGTACTTTTGCCATTTACCGCTACTTCCTGCGTGGCGTACCCGATGTTGCTGAATTCCAACGTGGCATTGTCTGCCACCGACAGGCTGAAGTTGCCCGCCTTGTCAGTGGTAGTACCTGTTGTGGTTCCTTTGATGGTAACGCTCACACCCGCAAGCGATTCACCATTGGCATCCAGCACTTTTCCTTTTACGTCCTGGAAAAGCGCCGCATCGTGTTTTACCTGGTTAACAACCGGTGTTTTTTCGCCCAGCACGATGGTTTTATTTTCAATGCTGTATTCCACGGGTTGGTTGTTGAACAGCAGGATCAAGGCATCGGAGAGGTCCGTGTCTGTTATATTTATTGTAACCGGTTTAGCGGTTTTCAGCAAGCCAACATCATAGAAGAAAACATGCCCCGTCTGTGCCTTGATGACCGCAAAAAATTCTTCGAGCGGTACGCGTTTACCCGACAGCGTTACCTTTTGTGAATAGGTATCACCGTAAACATGCGTTAAAAAAGCAGTGATTAATACGAATGTCAGTTTCATGATTCGTAATAGGTTTTGGTGAAGCGGCCGCTGGTATTCCGGCTTTTCAGGGCGCATCACCAGTTGAATCTCTGGGCCAGGACCATGACACACACCTGCGTGAGCGCGGCTTAAACAGCCCGCTGTTTTTGTAACGGAATTCATAACTTTGAATGTTTAGTTTATTTTATAAGCGTTTTGGACAACTTTATCAGGTAAGCAAACATCCACCAGGAGCGCGCCAACGCTTCTGGTTTTCTTTGCCACCCGTTTCCGACAATCAGGGCATCACAATCACCGTCCGGTCTTCCAGGCGAAAATGAACCTTTGTTTTTTCCAGTATTTTAAGCACCTGCAACAGGCTTAAATTTCGTTCGATCTCACCACCGAAGCGGTAGGCAGGAATGGCACCGTCATATTGTACCGTTACATCATACCAGCGCCCGATTTGCCGCATCACTGTCTGAATGTCCGACTGGTCGAATTGAAAATAACCATCTTTCCAGGCTACTTCCCGTCCCGCACCGGGCATGTTGACCACTTCCATTGTTTCCCCGAGTTTTGACTGTTCCCCGGGTTTGAGCAGCTGCGAACTATTGGTTCTTACATCCGAGATGCGCACGCTTCCCTGGAGCAGGGTGGTCGTAACCGCTGGTTCATCTGCATAGGCGTTGATGTTGAAATGCGTCCCGAGCACCTGCACGGTCTGGTTACGGGTCAACACTTCGAAGATGCGCGTGGAATGGTGGGCCACTTCGAAGTAGGCTTCACCGGTAAGTGTGACTATTCTTTTACTGCCGTTGAAATTCGCGGGGAAGCGCAGCGATGAAGCGGCGTTTAGCCACACGCTGCTGCCGTCGGGCAATTTAATTTGAAACTTGCCGCCCTTGGGTGTTTCGATGGTATTGTAGACCACCGGCTCACGGCCAGCACTACCCGAAGCCGGCTCTGCCTGTGCTGAATCTTTATGTTTACTGGAAAAGATATAAATAATTTCTCCGTCGGCGGTTTTGCGGATGTTGTTGTCGCCCTGGCTGGCCAGGATACCGTTTTGTGCATCATCCAGCACAATGCGCCGGCCATCGCCCAGGGTTAGGATGGCTTTGTTGTTGCCAGCAATTATATCAGCAACAGCGATGGACTTTATTTTACGGGTGACCAGTTTTGCCGGTTCAGCCGGTTGCGTTGCAGCGGTCACTTTTACTTCCTGTACCCGGCGTTGCGGGGCAATCGGGGAGTTGAGGTGAGAAAAGTACC
>JBBSSY010000135.1:0-7717 GCA_038241595.1 Chitinophagales bacterium
GTAATACATTTCCGCGTTGAATGGCAGGAATTCGGTAAAGGAGCAGGTGAAACAGTCGCAGGTGTTCAGCACCGTGGTGAATCGGTGAACTGGCAAAGGATCGATATGGTATTTCTTACCTGACACTTATCAAACTTAAGCATAATTCACTATTCCAATCGTTAAAAGACAGACGTGTTTTATTGGTGTCAAAATTTCACTTTTGGCGCGTACCATTCCCGCAGATTATCTTTACCTTATCGCTCACAAGTGTAATAACTATGCTCCCCATCAAGAGATCGATTGCCGCGCTGCTTATAATACTCACCCTAAACGGTTATGCTCAAACGCAGCATATCCTGCCCCGCAGCCTGCCGGAAGCGGAAGGCGTTTCGTCAGCAGGCATCGCCAGGTTCGTCGACGCTATCGCTGCCAGCAAACTGGAATGGCACAGCTTTATGCTGCTGCGACACGGAAAAGTAGTAGCGGAAGGCTGGTGGGATCCTTATAAGCCAGGCCTGCGGCATTCTATGTATTCCGTCAGTAAAAGCTTTACCTCGACCGCCATCGGTTTCGCCGTTGCCGAAAAAATACTTACGGTCAACGATACGGTCATCACTTTCTTTCCAAACCAACTGCCCGATACCGTTAGCACGTTCCTGTCGCACCTCACCATCAAAGACCTGCTCATTATGTCAACCGGCCATGACCCGGAACCCACGGGTGCGGCAATCCGTGGCAGCAAGACCTGGGTAGCCACCTTCCTCGGCACTCCACTGGCTTATGAACCGGGTTCGAAATTTTTGTATAACACGCTGTCTACCTACATGCTGTCTGCGATTATACAAAAAGTTACCGGTCAAAAATTAATGGACTACCTGACGCCGCGATTGCTCGAGCCGTTGGGCATCAGCGGCGACGACTGGGAGGTAAGTCCGCAGGGCATCAACGCGGGCGGTTATGGCCTGCGCGTAAAAACGGAAGACATGGCGCGCTTTGGGCAGTTCTACCTGCAGCAGGGCGCCTGGAATGGCAAACAATTGCTCTCCCCGCAATGGATCAGCGAAGCGACTACCTCCAAGATCGACCCCATGCCGTCCTGGGTAACGCCGGCAGGGAAAGATTCCAGCGACTGGACGCAGGGCTACGGCTACCAGTTCTGGCGATGCCGCCACAATGCCTATCGGGCCGACGGCCTGGCTGGACAATTCATCATTGTGATGCCCGACCAGGACGCGGTGCTCGCCATCACGGCGGAAGTCGGCAATACCCAAAGTGAACTCAACCTGGTGTGGGACTATTTGCTACCGGCCCTGCAAAATGACCGGCTGTCCCCGGATCCAAAAGCGGCAACGGCGCTGCAAAAACAACTAAAGGCACTGGCGCTACCGCTGCCGGTCGGAAACAGTTCCGCTGTTTTTGCAAAAAATGTCTCCGGCAAAGCGTTCGACATCCAGCCAAATGAGAAGCACGTAAAAAATGTCTCGTTTAAATTTACCGGCGATCAGTGCCAGGTCACGGTCACCTCGGATACCGCCAGCTATGCACTCGCCTATGGTGCTGGCAAGTGGCTCGATGGCGTCACCCGTAAACCGGGTCCCTACCAGGTAGCCAACCTCGTCGGCCTGTTGCCATTCAAGGTGGCGGCGGCCTATACCTGGAAAGACGCCGACACCCTGGAACTGGTGATGCATTATGTTGAAACACCGCATGCCGAAACGATGATTTGTCATTTCCAGGGCGATAACCTGACGGTGGAGATTATAAACAGCAAAGCGAATAGTAAAAAGATTGAACTGCAGGGCAGTCGGGCAAAATAATCAGCGGTGGCGAATGACGTGCGTGCAGGAACGCATCGTAGCAAAAAAGAGATATATTCCCCGCTGGCGATCATTTTTAAACCACCTGACTATGTCCACCCGCATCCTGCTACAACATAAAACCACCTACGTATACGATCCGGCGGTTTTTCTTTCCCCGCAGTTTGTGCGGCTGAAACCCGGTTTGCATTGCCGCACGCCAGTGGAGGCGTATTCTTTCATCGTGTCTCCAACCTCCCACCAGGTGCACTGGCAGCAGGATCCTTTTGGAAACTTCATCGCCCGGGTCGATTTCACGGGGCCGGTTGCCGAATTTGTTATCGACGTCAAGCTGATCGCCGACCTGACACCAATCAGCCCATTTGATTTTTTTGTAGACGAGTATGTGCAGTTTTTCCCGTTTGATTATGCGCCGCAATTAAAGAAAGACCTCGCCGCCTACCTGGAGGTCATCGACCACGGTCCGTTGATGAAACAATGGCTGGCAAAAGCGGACCTGTCACGCAAAGGCATCGTCGATTTCCTCGTTTCGATCAACCAGCTGGTTTATAAAAATATCGGTTATGCCACGCGGTTAGATCCCGGCGTACAGAGCAGTGAAGAATCGCTGCAACTGGCGCTCGGCTCCTGCCGCGATTCGGCCTGGTTGCTCGTGCAGGTGTTGAGGAATATCGGGCTGGCCGCACGCTTCGTCTCGGGTTACCTCGTGCAGCTCGCTGACGGTTTAAAAAACGAGCAGAGCCTCAAAGCGGACACGGTAGAACTGCATGCCTGGGCGGAAGTATTCATCCCCGGCGCGGGCTGGATCGGGCTGGATCCCACAGGCGGCCTGCTGGCAGCCGAAGGGCATATCCCGCTTGCCTGTACACCCGGCCACGCCGGGGCGGCACCGGTTACCGGCTTGAGTGGCGTCAGCGATATAACTTTCTCATACAATGCCAGCGTGAGCCGCTTTTAGCCGCGCGAAGAAATGTTTAAACGTGTATACCAAACCGTTAGCTCCAGGTTCGGTCGTGTGAACGGCTGTCGTTCCATTGGGGTGTTGGCAAAAAATAGCCAGGGTCTTCCGGGTGCAGGTGCTTTTTCATCTCGCTGTCATTGAGTTCAATGCCCAGTCCGGGGGCATCTTCCGGCACGTTTGCGAAGCCCATGCGGTACAAGGGTAACTTGCCCACCATCTTTACCAGGTTAGGCCACCAGGGATTATCAACAATCTGGTTGGGTACTTCCAGCGCCAACACGTTCTGGGTGGCAGCCGCACAATGCACATTTGCCATGAAGGATACCGGCGTACCGGCAAAATGCATGGCCATCGGGATTCCTTTCTCTTCTGCGTAATCACCGATCTTTTTTGTTTCCAGAATGCCCCCGGAGGTTGCCAGGTCGGGTTGTACAATATCAACGGCATGTACGTCGCAGAGTTTTTGAAACGATTCTTTGCCATAGATATCTTCCCCGGTCATCGTAGGCGTGTTGATGGAATCGGTAATCATCTTCAGGCCTTCGGTGTCGTCCCAGGGCAGGAAGTCCTCCAGCGAGGCGAGGCGGAATGGTTCCAGCGCATTGCCTACGCGGATACAGGTATTTACGTCGAAATGCCCCTGGTGGTCGGCAGATAGCGGGATCTCGTAACCGACCGTGCTTCGCACCATATCAACATATTTAGCCAGCTCATCCAGTCCCTTGTCGGTGACCTGGATACCTGTAAAAGCATGCTTTGTATTTTGGTAAGACAGGTAACTGTCGGAACGCGACGCATCTTTGTCAAAGAAACCGGCGATGTAACCGGTGTTTACCGTGGTGCCCGGGATCTTCGCGATCACTTCGATGCCGGGATGCATTTTCAGCCAGGTAAAACCCTGTTCAACGATACGGTGTTTAATATCTTCCCTGAATTTTGTCATATCGATATTGGCCAATGCCCCTTCGCCAGAATTCGGGATGTAAGAATACAGCCGCACTTTCTCGCGGTAACGGCCGCCCAGCATGGCCCATACCGGCAAATTGAACGCTTTCCCTGCCAGGTCCCAAAGCGCCATTTCCACGCCGCAGACGCCACCGGCTTTTCGGCCTTGTCCACCGAATTGTTTGATGGTCTTAAAAAGCATTTCCACATTGCAGGGATTGAGGCCGAGCAGCCGGCTTTTTAAAAAAAGGGCATAACGTGCGTCGCCGCCATCTCTCACTTCCCCGAGTCCATAAATGCCCTGGTTGGTATCGATGCGGATAATTACGTTGCGTGCATTGGTAGCGGCCGTGCCATTGCTGATGGTCGTGTACCGCATGTCGGTAATCTTCAGGTCAGACGGCGATGAAAAGCGCGTAACATTCGCGGTAGTCCGCGCGATGATTGATTCCACGGGCAGCCCGGTAAGACCGGTAAGGGCCATGCCGCCCAGGGCAGCCTGTTTGAAAAAGTCACGTCGTTCGTTTATTTGGGAAGGGAGGTGGGTGTTGATGACGTTATCGCCCCCGGCAGGCGTTTGCGTGTTGGTGGTATGAAGGAGCTGTTGTAAAATACTTTTCATCACTGGCGCGAATTATTGAGGAGTTGACAATATGCCGAAACGCACCTTTAAACAAAATGGTGCTTTTTCGTGCTTTGATTTACGGGAAAAAGATAGTTTTTTTTTTACAGTTGTTCTCTTGAAAATATTCCAACAATCCTTGCAGGAATGCGTTAAATTGATGAAGCTAATGCTGACCGTGATGCTGAAATTTTTTTCATCCATTTTGCTGGTAATTTTTGCCACCATGCGATTGTCAGCGCAACCGGCAGGCTGTATATTTAAACCACCGGTGGTTACCATTAATTTTGGCACGGGCCAAGTGCCTGATCTGAATGTTTCACCACTTGCCAGTTATCGCCGGGTGTACAGCACTTGCCCTTCAGACGGGCATTACAGTTATACGTCATTTACCAGCGATTGTTTCCGGCGCGACTGGTTCTCGCTGCTTGAAGATCATACCGCCGGTGATGACGACGGCAATATGATGATCGTAAATGCTTCGTACAATGGCGGCGCTTTCCTCACAACAAGGGTTAACGGGTTGAAAGCCGGTACCCGCTATGAATTTGGCGTATGGATGCTGAATGTCTGCCGGATCACTGAGAAGTGCCCGTTTCCGTTGTTGCCAGGTATTTCGATCCTGCTGCAAACGCCCGGTGGCAAAACAGTTGCTGAACTGGGTGTGGGTGAACTGGAACGGAAAAAATCACCTGACTGGTCACGGTACCAAACCATGTTTACAACACCGCCCGGCGAAACATCCCTCATCCTTACGATGATCAACCGGGCGCCCGGCGGTTGTGGAAACGACTTTGTCCTCGACGACATCACCCTGCGTGAGTGCGTGAAAAAAACGGTGGTTTTAAGGAAACCAAAAACGACCGTTGCGCCAAACAAACCTGCAATCGACGACCCGGCACCTGTTAATAAGCCACCTGTTAATAAGCCACCTGTCATTATCCCGGCACCGGTCAAAAAAACGGTTGTCACTAAAGCGCTGCCTGAAAAAAAACAAGTGGCGCCCAGGCCGGTAATTAAAAAGACCGTACCGCCGGTGACAAAGACACCTGAAAAAGTAGTTGCAAGGCCATTGGCCGTGGCGGATCCACCGGGTGACATTCCGCCCATTGTCAAATCGCCACCCCCGGCATTTCCGCCACCACCGGCGGCGCTTACCAGGCGGTCCACCAGTCTCATACAAAAAATTGATGCATCACCCGGCGAGATCACGCTGAAGTTGTACGACAACGGCGAAGTAGACGGCGATACCATCAGCGTGTACCACAACAATGTGTTGCTGGTATCGCATGCGCGACTGTCGGAGAAACCGGTTACGTTTTACATTACGATCGATGCCGCGCACCCGCATCATGAACTTGTGATGGTGGCAGAAAATCTCGGTTCCATCCCGCCAAATACGTCCATGATGGTCGTTAATGCAGGCACACAGCGGTACGAGGTGTATATTTCTTCCAGTGAGCAGAAAAATGCCAAAGTGGTGTTTGACCTCAAATAGTTTAAGGTTTATGGTTTGTAGTTTGTAGTTTATAGTTGGGTTAGCTGGAAATAACTATAAACTACAAACTACAAACCACAAACTCACTCCTCTGTTGCTTCAATCGCATTTATCAAATAAACCGCGGGGGCATTCCAGTTGATGGCGATTTCGTTGGAGGCATAAGAGCCATCGGTATCGGTATAAGCCAGTTCGGGCTCGGTGTATTCGTAGTACGAATGATCCTGCATACCTGAATTTGGACCCCCTGCCAGCAGTCCGGGCACAGGGTCTTCGATGCCATCAGCCACGGATGGACGATGATGCGGGCGCTTCGTTGATTTGGAACCCGTTCCCGTTAAAAATGAATACCCGGTGGCATTTCTTCCCAGTAAATAATCCACGTTGGTCAGGGCGGCGTCCAGGTAATTTTTATTTTTTGTGACCAGGTAGGCATTGATCAATACGATGCCCTGGTTCGCCGCATTCGAATTGCTGCCCCAGTTAAATTCGCGTTTTGACCCGCCCATCACCGTTCCGAATGCGCTTGACGCGAGGCGGGGAAGATAACTGTCGGCCAGCGCCACTACGCGCATGGAGCAGGTGGCTGCGATCGTTTTCGCAAAGGCTGGCAGGGATGTCTTCGACCGCACCAGCGTGTAATAGCCCAGCATAGCTACATTTGCCCAGGAGGGCAGTGTCGCCGTGTCGGTGATGTGTTTGGTCAGCGTATCGAAATAAACTTTTTTGCCGGTTGTAGCAAGCAGTTCTGCCGCTGCCCAAAACCACTCGTCCGAGAAGTTGCGGTCGCCGTAGCCGCCGGTGGTAATTTTAGGTTCGAACTGTTTGTTGTTTGCGTCCTGGTTATAGGCCACGCGTGGATTTAGTTGTGCCCACTTCCAGGCGTTTACAGCTGCCCGTGATAAACTGTCTGCCAGGCCCGGGAGTTGTTTGGCGTATTTGCTGAACATGCGGCAGCCCTGGGCCATCACGGCGGCAAAGTCGAGCGTGGCGGCAGTTCCTTTCTGCACCACGTATCTCGGCAATTTGGTGATGCCCGGTTGCACCATCCCGTCGAAGCGGGCGTTGGTACATTTGTTATACACGCCACCATCTGCGGGGTCCTGCATGGTAAGCATCCACCGCATGTTGTAAAGGGCTTCATCGAGGACGTCAGGCACCGCGTTGCCACTTTCCGGTATGTTGGTATTAAGTGTGGTAAAGTAAGCCGGGAAATCTTCAAAGGCCGACAGCAACGTGCCCGTGGTGATTCCCGCATTCACGATGTATTTGTTGTAATCGCCGGCATCGTACCAGCCGCCCGGTGTGGAAATCACCGTTCCCGCCGGGCGTTTGGCACTGGCCGCGGCCGGGTGGATGAGCACCGCCGTATCGGGGTGCCCGGATGGGCGGTGCCATTTCCCGGCGTATTTTTCTTCCAGCGCCCCGGAAGAACGGATGTAATAAAATCCCTTGAGCGCCGCGATGGCGGCTTCCTTATGCACTGCGGGCCGGATGCGGAACGGATAGGAGCTGCCGGTGCCCGGCAGGTACAATACGAAATCACCGGTTTGATTTAAGGCGCTGAAATCGGCCAGCCTCGTCGTCAGCGATGAATTGCCGGACTTACGCAGCTCGCCCAATTTGCCTTTGTACGCCGTATCGCCCACATTTGCGCGTAAGATGAAAAATGACGGCGCAGCGGCCTCTGCCGCGGTTTTGCTGTCCACGATTACCGCAGCTATTTTTGGCGCATTCGGGTAGTAACCCGATTGATTGACGCAGATAAGGTCCCGGGCAGATTGTGCGGAAGATGTATAACTGGCGAGCAACAAAATGACGGTGACTAAAAAGGTTATTTTCTTCATACTGAATAAAGTTACGATCCTTTGAAATTAATAATGGAGATCATA
>JBBSSY010000136.1:0-7705 GCA_038241595.1 Chitinophagales bacterium
ATCTTTAATACCCATGCCGGTGATCTCCCGGTGTTTGCCGATACCGCTGCCGGCAGCGATAAATCCCGTCGCACTCTGGCCCAGGTCAGGGTAGTAACCATGGCTGCCGCCACCTGCTTTCGCGTTTACCACCGCGCCTTTTGCATCGCTGTTCGCTACTATGCCATTTGCCATGGCAAGGGCCATGGCTACTTCAGGATTCGCCCCGATCCGATCGAGCTCGCTGCGGTCCACGATGCGGAATAATTTTCCTTGATCATCGGGCAAGCCCTGAAGGATCGAGGTCACCCTCGCCAGCATAGCCTGGTCATTTTTATTTTTAAGGTATAGGAATGCGGAACCACCCGTACCCAGAAAGCGCGCTAGCGTATCCTGCGGCGTAATGATGCCTTGCTGTACGAGCAATACATTGGGTGAAAAGGAATGGGTTGTGTTGACGAAACCATGATCACCCGTGACAATCACCGTCGTGCTGTTCGCCAGTCCTGCATCTGAAATACTTTTTAGTACCACACCAACCATGCTGTCAATCATCGCAACAGAGGTTTTAACTTCCGGTGCATTGCGGCCATGCTCATGCTGCATGTGATCAGCAGTTACAAAATGCAGGGCCATTAAATTCGGGCGGTAGGTGTTGATAATGTATGAAGCCATTTTCCCAATGGTAATGTCGATGGTATTGTCGGTATTAAAATCAGCGGTTGTCAGTTTGCCGGTGGACTTCGTTTCCATCTCTTGCACGAGGCCCTTTGGCGTTACGAACGGCAATGTAACCGCCAGTTGGTCCGCCTGCTCGTCATTGTCGGCTCGGCGAACAGGAAAATTATAGTCGATCGGCGCGCCGACGGTAACGGGCCACATCACAGCACCGGAGGTCATCCCGGCCTTTTTAACGGCATCCCAGAGGGTGGGCACGTTGATGTAACTTTCTTCCCAGTACCACTGGCCCTTTTTTGCGCCATAGGGCGCATTGTAGTAAACGCCATGACGTCCTGGCAAGGCACCGGTAATAATTGTGGTATGGGAGGGATAAGTCACCGAAGGAAATACGCTGGCTACCGCCTTTGCATAAACGCCGCTGTTTTTCAGCTGCTGCAGGTTGGGCGTATGCCAGGAATCATCGAGGTAAAAGTCCGGCCGAAACCCATCGATGCTGATCAGCACCACGTGTTTTGCGGGCTGTGTAATTCCCTCCAGGCAGGCGAAAACCAGGCAGGTAAAAAAGGCAATCTTTTTCATACGCGTCTTGTAATTATTTCGTGATCTTCCAGTCTTTTGGCGCCCTAAAGCCATTCTTGGGCCCTTTGGAAAGAATTTCTTTCGGTGCCTTGATGGAATCATATGGTGCTACGGCCGCCTTCAACCTATTATACATTTCTTCGTTTGAGGTGCGGAGGTTTTTTGTTTCCGAAAAATCTGGCGGAATATTAAACAACATATCCCCTTCCGTCATCTTCATTTTAGGGATGCCAAGGTCGCGGATCAGTTTCCAGTCGCCCTGGATGATCGCCCCATGACCCAGGTAAAAAGACCGATCAATGTGGCTGGTTTGACCGCTGATGATCGGCCACATGCTGATGCCATCGAAGGGCTTTTTTGGTGCGGCGGTTACCCCCGCAACGTCTCTTAAAGTCGGGAACACATCGATGTATCCCATTACTTGCTCGAGCTGTCGGCCACCGGTTATTTTAGCCGCTGGCCACCGTACAATAGCCGGGGCGCGTACGCCGCCCTCCCACTCGTCAAACTTATACCCGCGCAGGTTCCCATGCGACGCGGTACGCCCATTACCGGCTGCACCATTGTCGCTGTGAAAAAGAACGAGCGTATTGTTTTCGATGCCCAGGTCTTTCAGCGTCTGCAGGATCCGGCCAATGCCTTTATCAAGGTTCGACACCATGGCGGCATAGGTTTGTTTGGGTGTATTGCCATGCCCACGATCACCGCTTTCAGCGCTTTCATCACCGTCTTCCAAACCTTTAAACCTTGGTTTCGATGGATCGAACCCGTTCTCCAGCAAGTCTTGCTCGGGTGCCTGCAGCGGGC
The DNA here is from genome assembly GCA_038241595.1 of Chitinophagales bacterium. Taxonomy (GTDB): domain Bacteria; phylum Bacteroidota; class Bacteroidia; order Chitinophagales; family Chitinophagaceae; genus JADCRZ01. The sequence goes on from JBBSSY010000136.1 coordinate 2,047, forward strand.
CATGTGGCGCGTTATAGGCCACGTACAAAAAGAAGGGTGCTGCGTCTTTCGAGTATGCATTAAGGCATTTCACGGTTTCATTGGTGAGCAGGTTGGTTGAATAACCGGTGTCTCGTGACGGCTCATAATCGTTTTGCCAGTCGACCTCACCCTCCCGCTTATGCGTAAAATAATCGATCGCACCATTCAGGAACCCGTAGAAATGCGTAAAGCCACGGCGCATCGGGTGGTACTGCAAGGACAAATGCCCCAGGTGCCACTTGCCGATCAACGCGCGATGTTTATACCCCGCGCCAGCGAGCATCTCCGGCAGCAACTGTTCGGAGGTATCCAGCCCGAAGTCGCTCCACGGCGGTATGGTCGTCTCGCGTATGCCTACGCGGTTTGGATAACGCCCGGTGAGCAGTCCTGCCCGCGTCGGCGAACAAATCGGTGCCGTATAATACCGGTTCAAGATCACGCCTTCTTTTGAGAGGCGATCGATATTCGGCGTCGGGATCGAACTGCCGTGGTAACCAACGTCACCCCAACCCAGGTCATCCGCCAGGATAATGATGATATTTGGTTTTTTCGCTGGCTGGCTTATCGCGAGCAACGGCAGAAAACAACAGAGTGCCTGAATCAGTAGTTTCATGGTGTTGGATTTTGAACCACATTTTTAGTGTACCAGGCAGCCAGTTTTGCCGACAACGAAGCCGCCGTATGCTTTTCTCTTGCGGCGACGTTCCTGGTTTCGCGGTGATCGGTAGCCAGGTTGTATAATTGTTGCTGCGAGCCGTCAGTCTGCATTAAAAATTTCCACTTGCCCGAGCGCATGGCCAGTGCTGGCGATATATTTTCTTTCTTTCCGGGAAGGGGGTTGTTGTTGTAGTACCAGTATATGTCCCTTTTTGTCTTCATGCTTTTGCCCAGCAAAACGGCACTTACATCCAGGCCGTCTGACTGATAACCGGCCGGCAATTTACTACCTGTCAGCGACGCCACAGTCGGTACGAAATCCACCACGCTCATCACGCTTTCGTTATCCACCCTGCCGGCGGGAATCCTGCCGGGCCATACCGCGATAAACGGTTCCCGCACGCCGCCTTCATACAAACTCCATTTGCGACCGCGAAGATCGCCGGCGCTGCAGGGTGGCTCACCGCCATTTTTATAATACCGCGGCCAGTCGGTTGGCCCATTGTCGCTGGTGAAAAGAATGAGCGTATTGTCCAGCACACCCATTTTTTTGAGCCCGGCCATAAAACGCCCGATCTGGTTGTCCAACTCCTTCAGCACGGCCAGGAACTTCTGCTGTTCTACGTTTTTCGTAACTGCAGCGTACATACTTTCGGTGCCGTCCGCCGGATTGTACGGATCATGTACATCATTCGTAAAGAGGTTGACAAGGAACGGCCCGTTTTTATGCAGCGCCACAAAAGCGAGGGCGCTGTCCACGTACATCTCGGTTTGTTTGTGCTGGGGTGCCTTTATGATCTTGCCTCTGCCCAGCTGCGCACTTTGTTTGTTGAGGTTATCGTCCATCGTCAGTGTCCGGTCGCCCAGGCCTTCAAAGCTGGTAAAGGATTTATCAAACCCGTATTCGGTAGGCAGCGGTGCATCACCCACATCCCTGCCGCCCCCCAGGTGCCATTTGCCAAAGTGCGCGGTGGCGTATCCGTTAGCATGCAGGATTTTGGCCAGCGTGGGTACCGTTGCCGGCAGAAAATCCGGCATCTTGTTTTCAGTATTCTTTTTCCGCTCCGCGAGATAAGTATAAAAATGGTGACGCGCCGGGTATTGGCCGGTCATCATCGAGACGCGCGAGGGCGAACAGACCGGTGAATTCACATAGAACTGCGTAAACCGTGTGCCCTGTTTTGCCAGCGCATCCATGTGGGTGGTTTGTATTTGGTTGTTGCCGTAGCAGCTCAGGTCTCCATACCCCATATCATCAATGAAGATAATGATGACATTGGGCTTTTGCCGGTTTTGCGCGTGCGATGCAAGCACGACCGAGAGCAACAATCCGCATGTGTAGATAATCTTTTTCATGTGGTGCATGTATGATTTTATATACATTTCATTTTGTGAAGAAAATAATCAATAATCAACAAACAATTTTCAATGCTCAATAAAGAAAACTCAGCCTCACTGCCTGGTATTTATTGAACATTGAGCATTGAAAATTGAATATTGAATATTTATTTTAGAATGCCACAATTGAAAGCGTTGACCATTCTGTTTTCACTTCTTCAATAAACGATTGACTTATTAACGTTGAAATCCCTATTAATAGCCTTCGTTTTGTTTGATATGGCTTACATCGATCTCCGTCTGCGGGATCGGGTAAAGCACCTGGTAACTATTGACTGCCTTACCCCTCGCCTGCGCCCCGCTGATGAACTTACCCTGCCGCAGCAGGTCTTCGCGGCGGAACCCTTCGGTAAAGAATTCCCACAAACGTTCGCTAAGGATCGCATCGCGGAAACTGTCTTTTGTATAACTTCCGGCCACCAGTGCCGCAACTCCGGCGCGGCTTCTAACGGCATTGATCAGTGAGAAACTTTCGGTGTTAGGACCGCTGATCTCGTTCAGCGCTTCCGATCTCGCCAGCAGGATGTCTGCATAACGAAGTTCCGGTATGTCGTTGCCTGCGTCTGAACTCAATGATGCCGGATCCGGAAAATATTTAAAACTGCGGGATTCATTGTTTCCGAGCAGGGTAACAGTGGCGCCGGCGGCGGTTTTGTAGCTGGTGAGGATGCAACCCCTGCGCTTGTCGTTGGCCGCAAAAGAATTGACAAAATTGTCGTACAACCTGTAGTTGGAGGCGAAACTCGCCTGGTTGGTTAGCCTGGGATAGCTGGCCGGAAAGGCCACGGCCATCCACTGGTTGCCCTGGCCACTAATGTTCACCGCCGGACTTACATAGATGTATTCATTGTTCAGCTCATTCTCCACCTTGAACATATTTACATAATCCGGGTACAAGCCATATGTTGACAACGCGGTAACTTTCTGCGCAGCGTCGGCGCACTTTTGCCATTGCTTGGTATTCAGATATAGTTTGGTGAGAAAACCAAGGGCTGCTCCTTTGGTGGCACGACCGTATTCTGCTTGTTTGACAGGCAACAGATCGGCGGCTTCGGTAAATTCTTTTTCGAGAAAAGACTTCATTTCATCATTGGTCGCGCGGGTAATGGTACCACTGATCTCTTTGGCCGTTGTGATAAGCGGAACCGGGCCGTACCAGGTGTACAGCAGGTAATAGGCAAAGGCGCGCAGAAATTTTGCTTCGCCTTTAAACGTGTTTCTTTTTAGTTCCGTCATCGGTGCCTTCTCTACGTTGTCCAGCAACACATTGCCGTCGCGGATGGCGCGGTACGGTTTGTTCCAGCACTGGCTGTTGAACCAGTCGTTGGTAGGTTCCCACGCAAAATTGTAGAGTTGGGCGGCACTGCCAGCCACGCCACCGCCGCCCTGGTACATGATTTCCGTAGGCAATTCACCGAGATTTACTTTCACATTCATCGCAAAGGCCACGTACTGCGCGTTGCTGTAGGCGGAAATGCTCAGCGATTTAATACCGGCTTCTGTTGCCAGGAAATCGTCGGTAGATAATTGAGAGAAATTTTCTTCATCGAGCGTTTTTTTGCAGGATGTAACGGTCACCAATAGGCTGGCTACTGCGAAAACCAGGAATATATTTTTGATCTGTTTCATTGTTATGACTTTAGCCTTCGTTGAATTAAAAACCAATATTAAGACTCACCAGGTAGATTTTCGCCAACGGATAAGCGTTGTAATCCACGCGTACGTTGCCATCGCCGTTTACGCTCACTTCCGGGTCAAGACCCGAGTAATTGGTGAACGTTTTCAGGTTCTGGCCACTAAGTGACACCTGTGCCGATTTGATCGCTTTAATATTCCCCAGCGGTACCTGGTATGAAAGGGTTACGTTTCGTAGACGAAGGTACGAGGCATCCTCGATGGTCATCGAATTGATGCGCTGCGCGGCGTAATCGTTGTAACCGATATTCGATGGCCATTTGGTGCTTGCGTTCGTGGGTGTCCAGCGGTTGAGCAGTGGTTCGGCCAGGGTGTTCCGCAGCGGATCCAGGGGAAAAAGCGCTTCCAGCCGGTTTTGGTTCAGGATGTCCACACCGCCGACGCCCTGGAAAAATACATCCAGGGTAAAATTGCGATACGCGAACCGGTTGCTAAAGCCGTAGGTCATTTCCGGCAACGGGTTGCCGATGAGCGTGCGGTCATTGGGATCGATTTTTTTATCGTTGTTTCGATCGAGGAATTTCAGGTAGCCGGGTTTGGCCGCGGGTTGCGCAGAATTCTTTATGTCGTCGCCGGTTTGAAAAACGCCGGTGACCTGGTAGCCGAAATAGCCCGCCAATGGAAAGCCTGGCTGAATCACGCTGATCTGCGTGGTAAATGGCAGCGAGCCGGTGAGGATCTGCGTCAGCGGCCCGATATTGGTTACGTTGTTTTTTAGTGTCGCAAAGTTGAGGGTGGTTGTCCAATTGAATTTCCCCGTCAGGTTCTTTGTTTCCAATAAAAACTCCCAGCCCTTGTTTTCGATGCTGCCAATATTTGTGAGTTGGGAGGTGAAACCGGTGGTAGCGCTTACCGGCAGACTGAGCAACATGTCGCGGGTATTCTTTTTAAAATAATCGACGGTGAGGCTGACACGGTTTTTCAATACCCCGATGTCAACACCAATATTAAACTGCGCCGTAGATTCCCATTTCAGGTCGGGATTCGGAATGCGTGTGGGAGCTTGTCCAACCTGGGCGGTACCGCCCAGGTTGGCGGCTGCCGAGGTGGCAAAGGTGGCAATGGAATTGAGGTTGCCTATGTCCTGGTTTCCCGTGAGGCCATACCCCGCACGAAGCTTGAGGTTATTGATCTGGGAGATGTTTTTTAAGAACTCTTCGGAACCCAGTTGCCAGGCACCCGAAAACGATGGGAAGATGCCGTACTTGTTGTTCACGCCGAAGCGGGATGAACCATCGGCCCTAACCGTTGCCGTTAGCAGGTACCTGCCGTCATAGTCATAATTGATCCTGCCGAGGAATGACTGTAATTTATTGGTGTTCTTATTGCTGCCTACATCGGCCAGCGTGGTGCTTCCCGAACCCAGGCTGTTGGTACCGTTGAGATCGGATGCAAAACCAACATTGCCGGCGTTGAAACTGGTGTTGAGAAAGTACTGGTAGGTATATCCGCCAAGGATGCCAATGCGGTGTGCCGCAATTTGTTTGGTATAATCGAGTGTCGCTTCCAGCAGGTAATTGGAATTGGTCCCGTTAAATACCGAGCCGATGCCTCCATTGGCAAAACCCGCCTTGGTGGCCGTTGACTTGTACACGTCCCTGCGCGCATTGGTGTAGTCGGAACCAAGGTTCAGTTTTGCTTTCAGGCCGGGAATGATTGTGTATTCGCCAAAGAGATTGCCGAAGGTGCGGCTGCTGGTCTGACGGGCATCCAGCCCGTAGGCCACCGCCAGCGGGTTTTCCATATCGATGTTGTAATAACGGGCATAGTTACCCGCAGAGTCGTAGGGAGAAACGGTAGGGAAAAACTGGATGGCCGAATTGATGATACCGGCACCTGCGTTGAAACCCGTGCCGCCAAAGGCAACGAGGTCATCGTTCGTGAGCGA
>JBBSSY010000137.1:0-7700 GCA_038241595.1 Chitinophagales bacterium
AAGGTTCGCCCAGATTCATCATGGATTTTTCCATTACCTTAAAGTCATTACTGCGTTGTTCATGCTGGTTTACATCGTCTTCAACCGGCACCACGTCCGCCACATCATCTACTTCGCCGCCATATTTTTTCAGCTGCAACAAACGCTTCAGCCACAATCTCCTCGCTATCGAGTAAATATAGGTCTTGATCAGGCAGTTGAGTTCAAAAGAGGTGGATTTCGCATTTTCAAAAAGAACGATCATCGTTTCCTGGAAAATATCGCGTGCATCGTCTAATGTCCCATTATTATTAACCACCATCGATTGTACCATAGTATAATTCAACTTATATATGGTTTCCACCGCCTTCCGGTCGTTTTTAGCAAGCCCCTGCAGTAATTTCTTTTCTGGAGATTCTAATATCACAGTTCCCTTTTTAATACTCAAAATAACAAATAGTAACCCACATCTGCTTGACACCCACTAGATTTTAACAGGGTTACCTTTTCAGCATATATGTATTAACAGGCATTCGCGATCAATACAATAACAAAACCTGAATGAAAAAGATACTCATCGTTTTGGCAATCGGCGCTTTTGCCGCATGTAATAACAGTGGCTCTACCACAGAAAACGCGATTGATTCTGCCGCTGATGCTGCCGTCGATTCGATCCAAAACAAAACAGACAGTTTTAGAACCGCCCTGGATTCGGCCAGGGATATACAGGTTGATTCTATGAAAGCGGTCACGGATCCGCTAAGAAAATAACAAGGAGCATTTTCCTTTCCCATGGCAGGCAATAGTTACCAGCCGGGCTGTTTCCAGGATGCCTGTTTCGTCATATCAAATTAATTTAAAATAAATTTTAAACCCGCGGGTTACCTTTTCACCTCTTCGGGTATAAACGTCAAATACAATCATCAATCAAACATTTTACAATGAAAAAGTTATTATTAGTTTTGGCTATCGGTGCTTTCGCAGCATGTAATGACAGTGCAACAACGACAGAAAGCACTACAGATTCAATGACAATCGTTACTCCTGATACTTCAGCGATGATGCCAGTAGACACAAGTTCTATGGCTATGCCTGATTCTGCATCAAAAATGATGTCTACAGATCCTGCAAATAAATAATCGCTTTCATATAGCTATCGTCAAGAGCCATCCGTAAGGATGGCTTTTTGCGTGATGGGACGTCTTGCGGACATACAATACAAAAAGGGCACCTGGCGGTACCCTTTTTGTATTGTATGTTGTCGATCTGCAATTACATATTCATTTTTTTCTTCAGGTTTTCATCGATTGCGTCGAGGAACTCTTCGGTATACAGGTAATCGGTACCGTGGGTTACTTTATTGCCATGGATACAAACGGCAAGGTCTTTTGTCATTTTACCACTCTCTACCGTTTCCACACAAACCGCTTCCAACGCATTACAGAAATCGATCAGCTCCTGGTTATTATCCAGTTTACCCCTGAAAGCCAGGCCTCGCGTCCATGCAAATATCGAAGCGATCGGGTTGGTAGATGTTGGTTTGCCTTGCTGGTGGTCGCGATAGTGACGGGTTACGGTGCCATGTGCTGCCTCAGCTTCCATAGTTTCGCCGTCGGGTGTGATTAGCACGGAGGTCATCAGTCCGAGCGAACCAAATCCCTGCGCAATGGTATCACTCTGTACATCACCATCGTAATTTTTACAGGCCCACACAAAACTGCCGCTCCATTTCAACGCGCTGGCAACCATGTCATCGATCAGGCGGTGTTCGTACACGATACCTGCTTCTTTGAAGGCTGCCTTGAACTCGTTGTCATAAATTTCCTGGAAGATATCCTTAAACCGGCCATCGTATTTTTTCAGGATGGTATTTTTTGTAGAGAGGTAAAGCGGCCATTTTTTGCTCAGGGCCATATTGAAGCAGCTCTTGGCAAAGCCTATGATGCTTTCGTCCGTATTGTACATACTGAGCGCAACGCCATCTCCCTTGAAGTTATACACGTCAAAAACCTGGGGTTCTCCGCCGCCTTCCGGTGTAAAGGTCATGGTTAGTTTTCCTTTTCCTTTGATTACGGTATCTGTTGCGCGGTATTGGTCGCCAAATGCATGACGGCCAACGATGATGGGAGAAGTCCAGTTGGTTACCAGACGTGGCACATTCTGCATCACAATCGGCTCGCGGAATACCGTTCCGTCAAGGATATTGCGGATGGTTCCGTTCGGGCTTTTCCACATCTGCTTTAGGTTAAACTCTTTTACGCGGTCTTCATCGGGTGTTATTGTGGCACATTTAATTCCTACTCCGTACTCTTTTATGGCATTTGCCGCATCGATGGTTACCTGGTCGTTTGTTTGATCCCGGTACTCGATACCAAGATCAAAATACTTGATGTCAGCTTCCACATAAGGAAGGATGAGCTTGTCTTTAATAAACTTCCAGATGATTCGGGTCATCTCGTCCCCGTCAAGTTCTACTACCGGGTTCGCGACAGTTATTTTTTTAGCCATAATTTAGTATTTTAAACGAACAAAAGTGTGCAAACCTACATGAAATGCACGAATTAGCAAACAGCATATTCCTACTGTCGGGTTAAAAAAGGCGCAGTATTTGCTTCAATTATGTTGAGTTGTTTTATATTTTTTCTTTCAATCGCTGAACAGAGCGTTTCTTTCTGGTTATATTGCAAATATGATGAAGCCGGTATTTCAATATTTGTCGCGTTTTATTGATTTGAGCGAGGAGGAGTTTAGTCTCTTGGTCGGGTTTATAGAAATCAGGCACTTCAACAAAAAGGTTAAATTGGTGGACATAGGGGAACAAGAAGGTTATATCAATTTTGTAATGAAGGGGCTTATCCGGAAATATTTCTATCGTCATGCAGAAGAAGTAGTTACACAATTAGCAAAAGAGGGGGAACTCATCTGCTCTTCAGTATCTTTTTTAACAGGGGAGCGTTCCGATTACATCGTTGAAAGCATTGAAACCGCAACAGTTCTTTCAATTTCAGCAGCCAATGTTGAAAAGATTTATGCCCTTGGCCCCAGGATGGAACGAATGGGCAGACTGATCATCATCGAATGGTTATTACAAAAAGAATACTGGGAAAATGCCCGTATAAAACAAGATTCCAAAACGCGTTTCCTCCATTTTATCCAGGCAAATCCCGATCTGCCGATCAGGGTGCCGCAGAAAATCCTCGCATCCTATCTGAATATCAAACCAGAAACATTCAGCCGTTATAAACATCTCTTAACACGGCCTTATCGGCACTCGCAGGTTCTTGCCGGTTCGTGAGCCGGCTAACCTTCACGTGCTACTATCATCATGGTTTTAAACAACAGTCATACAAAATACCTGGAGAACATTCACCAGTACTTCAACCGTTTTCTTCCGCTTACCGATGAAGAGTTCACGGACTTGACGAATTATTTTGAATTGCGGGAATTTGACAAGAAGGTACAGGTCGTAAAAATGGGAGATATCGATAATTATTTCAACATCATCCTGAAAGGGCTGGCGCGTAAATACATGGTTGTGGGAAAGAAAGACGTTACCCTCCAACTGTCTATCGAAGGGCAGATCATCCACTCCGAAATATCATTTAATACACGAACCCCGTCTGATACCATCGTGGAAACGATCGAGCCCACGGTGTTCCTGTCCATGAGTTACGAAAATCTTCAAAAATCATACGCGTCCAATCCCAAATTGGAAAAACTCGGTCGGCTGCTGATCAGTTACCTGTTTATCAAAAAAGACTACCGTGACTATTCGCAGTTAAAAAAGACAACCCGCGAGCGGTTCCTTGATTATATGCACTCCCATTCCGATATGCTTCAACGCGTGCCCCAAAAGTACATCGCTTCATACCTGAATATCAAACCAGAAACATTTAGCAGGCTTAAACACCTGATGAAGCACCGGAAAGAGCACCACGCCGGTGGGCAACAAAGCTAACCTTCCCAATCGTTAGAGACCCACAAGTAGCAACGGTATTTTCAGATCGTGGCGCACCTGGTTGATGGTTGTTCCGTAGAGCCAGTCCTTGATACCGGAATGTCCGTGGGCACCCATTACCAGCAGGTCGGCGCCTTCTTCTTTTACAATTTTTACGATCTCTTTCTGGCGTCGGTGATAGCCGAGTTTGCCGGTGACGCTATACCCTTTTTGCGTAAGCTGCTGAACGTAGTATTCCATCTGCTCGATGTCCTGTCGCGCCTCGAAGTCGTCCGTAACCGGACCTAGCATGCGTGCAGAAGCGCTCTCTACCACGTGGATGAGTACAAATGAAACAGGACCTTTTCCCTGGCCGATGGCAAAGGCGATCAGTTTTTCGTCGTTTTCACTAAAGTCGAGTGCAACCGCGATGCGGGTAAATTCCGGCGCCGGCAGCTTGTCCAGGCTTTTAAATTCGGGATGGATAGCAAGTCGTAAAGCGGCCCTGCGCTTCTGCATGAACGGATAAGCGATGACGATTACAAGCAGGGACAGCAAAAACAAGGCGAGCAAAATCATCCCGACTTTCCAGTAGAGCGCATTGTCTGCCTGTAAAAAGTTAACCATGCCGTCAATGACCATTTTTAGATTAAGCGTAACAAGAACAACTGTTACCAGCCACGCCAGCACCTTTATATACGGCTTGATCACAAAACTTTCCATTTTTGATTTGTCACTAACGAAGTGGATTAGCGGGATAACAGCGAAACCAAGCTGCAGACTGAGGATCACCTGGCTGAATATAAGCAGGGCATCTATTTTCTGGTCGCCGTACAAAACAATGACGACTACTGCCGGCAGGATCGCGATTAGTCGGGTGATCAACCTTCTCAACAAGGGATTGATTCGCAGCCGCAGGTATCCTTCCATAACGATCTGGCCAGCGAGCGTGCCGGTAATGGTAGAGCTCTGCCCGGCTGCTATGAGCGCAATCGCAAATAAAATGGGTGCGAGGCTGTTGCCAAGCAGGGGAGCCAGCAGGCGGTGTGCATCCTTTATTTCAGCTACTTCGGTGCGACCGGATTTAAAAAATACCGTGGCTGCCAGTACCAGGATGGCGGCATTGACAAAGAATGCCAGGTTAAGCGCAATCGTGCTGTCGATAAAATTCATCTTCAGGGCATGACGAATTCCTTCCGGATCGCGTTTAATCTTCCTCGTTTGAACGAGTGCAGAATGCAGGTACAAATTGTGAGGCATCACGGTTGCGCCGATAATACCGATGGCAATGTATAGTGCTTCATTGTTTGGGATGGACGGGATGAGCCCGGTTGCAATTTCGCGCAAATCGGGTTTGGCAAAGATCATTTCTGCCAGAAATGACAGTCCGATCACCGCCACCAGGCAAACGATAAAAGCTTCCATTTTCCGCATGCCCAGGCGTTGAAGCAACAACAATAACAAGGTATCCAATACGGTGATCAGCACACCGTGTAACAACGGGATGCCGGTTAACAGCTGGATGCCGATGGCCATGCCCAACACTTCGGCGAGATCGGTGGCAGCGATGGCTATCTCAGCCAGCACATATAAAGCAAAATTGATGTACCGGGGATACAGTTCCCGGTTCGCCTGCGCGAGGTCCCTGCCGCGAACGATTCCCAACCGGGCAGACAGGCTTTGCAAGAGGAGTGCCATCAAGTTGCTCATCAGCAATACCCATAACAGGGTGTAACCGAATTTACTGCCTCCCGCGAGATCAGTGGCCCAGTTGCCAGGATCCATATACCCTACACTTATGAGGTAAGCGGGGCCGAAAAATGCGAGGATTTTTTTTAACCTGCCGGCATTTTTCGTAGTGTCTACCGAGCCGTGCACCTCGCTTAATGAAATATCTTTTGATTTGGACATAGTCGTTTGGACGATAGGATTTGGGTGGTAGAGGTATGGCTATCAGCAGTCAGCAGTCAGCAATCAGAAAAAAGTTCCGAGCATAGGTATTGCTGCCTTATTTCTTCTGACTGCTGACTGCTGATTGCTGACTGCTGACTGCTGACTGCTGATTGCTAATATCGCCCTCTTCATACTTCACAAAGAGGTTGTTCGCCAGGTGTTCGCTGATGGTAAAGGCCGGCTGGTTCCTGATTTTTACTTCCAGCGAGTTGTCGAAACCGAATTTCTTTTTTACTTCCACCTTGGTGCCGATACGGATGTTTTTATGATTAAGGAGCTCCATAATATCTGCCGACTGATCACCGATGTTACTGATGGTGGAAATAACGTTAACCGGAAGATCAGACAGGTTTATTTGTTTACTGACGGGTATTTGACCCTGTTCGTTCGGGATCGGATCACCATGCGGATCCACCTGCGGGTAACCAAGAAATTCTTCGAGGCGGTCTACCAGCTTTTTACTGGTGATGTGCTCAAGCTCTTCGGCGATCTCGTGAACTTCTTCCCAACCAAAATTAAGTTCATGAACCAGGAAGTATTCCCAGAGGCGGTGTTTGCGGATGATGCCGATGGCTACTTTCCGGCCTTCAACGGTGAGCTTTACGCCTTTGTATTTTTCGTATTGTAACAGCTTCTGCGTTTTTAGTTTTTTCAGCATATCCGTTACCGACGCGGCTTTCGTCTGCAGCGCCTGTGCCAGTGCATTGGTACTCACACTTTCCTGGTCTGTCTGCAGGTGGAATATCGCCTTCAAATAATTTTCTTTACTGGCAGAATACTTCATGACGTTTGTTATTGCTGTCTTGAACCGGTTTCCTGCTTAAAACAAGTTTTTTTGTTTTAAGACGCCTAAATTAAAATTTAGACAAATCTAAAAAAACGTACTGAATCTGTCAAATTAAAAAATGGCAAGTTGGCAACTTAACTTTATTTTTACCGGCAACAAGACGATCCACCAGGTATGAACAAATTATTACTCGTGCTTTCGATGACGGTGCTGATGGCGGGCTGCAAGAATAAAAAGACGAAGCTCGCGGATGATGATACCGTTGGGATCAATGATTTCATCGAATTTTTTGACGACGTCAACCTGCCTTACCAGTTTGACGATAGTGTACTCTCGCGCAAGGAAACCGACTCGGCATCGATCGGTTACAAAATCTTCACCCAGTTCATCAACGATACGGTACTTACAAAGGATTTTGGCAAAAACAAGCCTAAAATCTATCCCCTTGGCAAGGTCCGGATCAAGAATTTTGAAACATACCTGTTTGTGAAAGCCGTAAGTGGCGTAAAAAAGGTTGGCTATATCATTGCGCTCGATCAGGGAAGCAAGTTTATTACAGGTATGCCCTTACTCATCGCTGATAAGGACCCCTTAACTGTGCAGAATGGCGGAATGGATTCGAAATATGCCGTCATTCAAACCGTTCAAAACAAAAAAGAGGACGGCCAGATCGCGGAAGCAAAGAATGTGTATATTCTGAATTCAGAATTGAACGCGTTCAGCATGATTATGACCGACAAAGGCACTGAAGCGCAGGAACAGGATATCATCAACCCGCTGGATACCCTCTCGAAGAAAAGTAAGTTTTCCGGAGATTACCTGAAGAGCAAGCGGAATTACATATCGGTCAGGGATGGAAGAAGAGCCAATACTATTCTATTCTTCATACATTTTGAAAAAGACAATGGCGAATGCAATGGTGAATTGAAAGGGGAGGCCACTATAAGGGGAGCAAAAACGGCGCTCTTCCAGGCCAACGGCAATCCATGTGTGCTGGAGTTGACATTTACGGGCAATACCGTTTCAATGAAAGAACTTCAGGCC
>JBBSSY010000138.1:0-7699 GCA_038241595.1 Chitinophagales bacterium
ACCAGTTTCTGCACTTCTGAAGTTCCTTCACCTATCGTGCACAATTTGCTGTCGCGATAAAATTTTTCTACGGGAAAATCCTTTGTATACCCGTAACCGCCAAAAATTTGTACCGCTTCTGTTGAGACCTTAACCGCGACCTCACTCGCATAGTACTTCGCCATTGCCGCATGTTGTGTCACCGGCTGTGACCGGTTCTTTAAATCGGCGGCCTGCAACGTCAGTAGTTCCGCCGCCTCAATCTCTGTGGCCATGTCGGCGAGTTTGAAAGATATTCCCTGGAAGGCGGAAATCGGCTGGTCGAACTGGTACCTTTGCTTGGAATAGGTAACCGATGCTTCATACGCTCCCTTGGCAATACCAAGGCTCAACGCCGCGATCGATATTCTGCCACCATCAAGAACTTTCATGGCCTGTTTAAACCCCTCACCTACTTCTCCTATTCGATTGGCATCCGGGATACGGCAATGGTCGAAAATCATTTCAGCCGTTTCACTGGCCCGCATTCCCAGTTTGTTTTCCTTTTTACCAGCGCTTAATCCTGGCGTATTTCTTTCTACAATAAATGCTGTTGCATTGTCCTTATGCCTTGGTTCGCCGGTACGACAGACAACAACTGCTACATCGCTGCTGTTACCATGAGTGATCCAGCATTTGGTACCATTTAAAACCCAACTATCTCCATCTTTCACGGCGATACAGCTCATATTGCCTGCATCACTCCCTGTATTTGGCTCAGTCAATGCCCAAGCCCCCAGCCACTCGGCTGTTGCCAATTTAGTTAAATACATTTGCTTCTGTGCGACAGTCCCGAAATTCAGAATGTGCCCGGAACAGAGGGAATTGTGAGCGGCCACACTCAGACCTATTGAACCGCAGACCTTGGCTATTTCTTCTATAACTGCAACGTATTCTATGTATCCCAGGCCAGCGCCTCCAAACTCTTCAGGTATCAAAACTCCCATCACGCCAAGGGCACCAAGTTCCTTGAATATAAACAACGGAAATTCCTGGCTTTCATCCCATTTCATCACGTTCGGTCTAATGTGCCTGGCCGCATATTCTTTCACCATCTGCCTGACCTGCTGCGTAATCTCTGAGGCTTCAAAATTCATGGAAACACACCCTTTAAAAAGTTCGGGGGTGAGGGCAAGATACTGATTATTACTCATTAAACTAACACGTGTTAGTTTAAAAATACGTGCCGGTTAATCGGCTGAAACCATCACGTAATGAGACAATTTATCAAAGAGGACTTCATCTATGCAATCGAGTTGTTTTAATTCACCGATGGATTTAAATTGACCATGCTGTTCGCGATAGTTTACAATGGCCCTGGCAACATTCCATTTGATATAGGGATGCGACTTTAACCGGTTCTCATCGGACGTATTCAGGTTGATCGCGGCTGTTGCCGCAGGTGCTAGTACCAACCGGGGAACGATCCTTTGAAAAGTAGAATCTGGCAAACCATATACTTCGCCTACCTGTGTCAGGCTGTAAAATCCACCAAGCAGCTCCCGAAAGCGGATTATCCTGGCAGAAAGCTTACTTCCGATTCCAGGCAGGGCGATCAAGTCAGACGTATCAGCGGTATTGATGTCAACCAACGCGGGTAACCTGTTCCGTGTGAAATTATTATACGAGGCGTATGAAGGGTTTTTTTTGTAGTCCGCATCATAGCCGACTTTATTCCGGGCATGCCGGGGAATGCGTACAAAGGGGACCAGCCGGCTGATTTCATCCGGATGCAAGCCATATATTTTGCCGAGGTCTTCCGGTGATCTAAAATGACCTCCTTTTGATAAGTAGTTCTGAATGGTATGGATCGTTTTGGGCCGCAGACCCATTTTTTCCCAACCGGCAGGTGTAAGCACATTGGGGTCGAAATAGAATAACCTTGATTTGTCGAGCGATGACCGCAAGTATTTTTCATGAGTGCCGGTGTTGCCGGTTCGGTATCGCAATGAATCCGGGTTTTCGGCCTTATCTAAGGCCCTGGAAGCTAATAAATACTCAGCAGTCAGTATTACTGGTTTGCTCTCCGGCCATAGGGCGGGAAGGACAAATAACAAAATGCCAACTGTAACCAGGCAGAGCACAGCCACGCGTTCCCTTTTTGTAAAAGAGAAATAATCCTTCAAGATTTTCTGATTCATACCCTTTTTTGATCATGAAAGTAAGCCCGGTCATTAATGAATAAAAGGGTGTTTTATGGATAGTTTCCGGGCGCTTAAACGGGTATCATTGTTTGATAATCAGGCCGTCGTAGGCCAGTTGAATGCCAGGTGGCAGTTCTTTACTTACGTCAGCATGCCGGCCCAGCTGGTGACTCATATGGGTAAAGTAAGCGGCCGGTACATCTAATTCCCGTGCCATGGCAATGGCTTCTTCGAGGTTGAAATGGGAGATGTGTTTTTGGCGCCTGAGGGCATTAAGAACGATGATCTTCGTCCCGCGAATCTTGTCTTTTGCCATTTCATCGATAAAGTTGGCATCAGTAATATAGGTAAAGTCGCCAAATCGAAAGCCCTGCACAGGCATCTTTAAATGCATCACGGTGAAAGGCTGGATGGGTATATCTCCAATGGTAAAGGGTTCCGACGTTATGGTGTTCAGATTGATCTCGGGGATGCCGGGATATTTTTTGTCGGCAAAAGCATAGGCAAACTCGCGCTTGAGCGCCTCCAGGGTCATGGTGTTGCCATAGACCTGCATGCCTTTGTGAGAGAAGAAATTATAGGCACGCACATCGTCCAGCCCCGCTATATGGTCCTTATGAGGATGGGTAAAAACGATGCCGTCGAGTTTTCGTACGTCGGCACGTAACATCTGGTAGCGGAAATCGGGTCCTGAATCTACAATGACCGTGGTGGTAGCAGATTCAATTAAAATACTTGCCCGGAGGCGCTTATCCAGCGGATCCGGGGAGTGGCAAACCTCGCACGGGCAGGCGATCATCGGAATGCCGCTGCTGGTGCCTGTTCCAAGAAAAGTTATAGTAAGAGATGGGTACGCCACTGTTCGAAGGTAAATATTCTATAATTGACGAAAGAAAGAAGATCGCGCCTTCGGGAGGGACGGAACTTTATCAGCAGGCCAAATCATTTTGCCGATTCGTGCTGTGCGATCACTTCGTTGTAGGTTTTGCGGATCTCGGGAGATAATTCGTCGGGGGTAATTTTCAACGTGGGAATGAGATCCACCAGCGTGTTGATTCGCCCTTCGGTCTGCAGGAATTTATTCAGCACCACCACCTTTCTTTCTTCCAGCACGCAGTACCCGCTTTGAAAATTACCCCGTTCGTACCGAACCACGTAATCCGATTCATTGAGCACCTTTTCTATATTATTCAAAACCTGTTGGGTGTATTTCATAAAAGCCTTTCCATGTTTTCCGCGTTCCTGACAAAGATACGCTTTGCATCTGCCCCGCAGCCGGCGTAGATTTTTACATTTTATCCACAGCCTTTGGGCCGTAAAGCGCAAAGGACTACTCTGCCTGCTTGCTCGTCATATGAACGACGGGGATAATCATTTCCTCCAGGCTAATGCCCCCGTGCTGAAAAGTATTGCGGTAATAATTTACGTAATAATTGTAATTGTTCGGATAACACAAATACCCGTCTTCCTTTGCAAAGATATAAGAAGAGTTGAGGGTTGGTCCCGGCAAACCGGCTTCTTTGGGATCACGGAAAGACAATACATCTTTTGGATCATAATTCAGGTTGCGGCCGTGTTTGTAGCGCAGATTGGTCGTAGTTTGTTTGTCACCGATCACCTTACTCGGATTTTTTACGCGGACGCTGCCATGGTCCGTTGCCAGCACGATGTGCATTTTCTTATCCGCGATTTTCTTCAACGCCTGGTGAAGTGGTGAGTGTTCAAACCAGCTAGCTGTTATGCTGCGGTAGCTGATCTCATCGCTGGCCAGTTCTTTCAGCACTTCCATTTCGGTGCGCGCATGACTGAGCATGTCAACGAAATTATAAACGATGATGTTCAGGTCATTGCCAAGCAGGTTGTGCACGTTATTCAGCATGTTCTGCCCATCGCTGTGATTCAGCACCTTGGTGTATGAGAACTTGATATCCTCTCTTTTCAATCTTTTCAATTGAGCCCTGAAAAACTCTTCTTCGTAGAGGTTCTTGCCCCCTTCTTCATCATCATTCCGCCATTGTTCCGGGAAATTTTTTTCAATCTCAATCGGCATCATCCCTGCAAATATAGCGTTGCGGCAATACTGCGTAGCCGTCGGCAATATGCTGTAAAACGTTTCATCTTCCACAATGCGGAAGGTTTCCGAAAAAATGGGCTGAATGGTCTTCCATTGATCAAGCCGCAAATTATCGATCAGGATAAAAAAAGTGGAAGTGCCTTTCGCGACGAGCGGCAATACTTTTTTTTGCATCAGGGAGTGAGACATCACGGGCGCACTGGTTGACTTGGGGTTTACCCAAGAGGCATAGTGCCGGGAAATGAATTTAAAAAATTCTGCATTGGCTTCCTGTTTTTGCGACTGGAACACTTCCATCATTTCGGGGCTGTCGCTTTTGCCCATTTCCAGTTCCCAATACACCAGTTTTTTATAGATATCCATCCATTCATTAAAATCGGGATTGCTGTTCAGTACCATAAAGAGATTACGGAACTGCTGCTGGTACGCCGAAGTGGTTTTTTCAGCGACCAATCTTTTATTATCGAGAATCTTCTTTAATGAAAGTAATACCTGGTTTGGATTCACCGGTTTGATCAGGTAATCGCTGATCTGGCTGCCGATGGCATCATCCATCAGGTTTTCGGTTTCATTTTTTGTAATCAGCACGATCGGTATCTGTGCGTTGACTTCTTTTATCTTTGCCAGTGTCTCAAGCCCGGTGATGCCGGGCATGGATTCGTCGAGCAATACGACATCCACCGGGTTTTCTTTTACAAAATCAATGGCATCGAAGCCGTTTGTCAGTGAATGCACCTGGTAGCCTTTGCTTTCAAGGAAGATTTTTTGAGACTGCAGGCTGTCGATTTCATCATCCACCCACAAAATTTTTGCTAAAGACATCTAACTATAAAGTTTAAATTACTCCTTACCAGCAGGAGAGATTGAACCTGGTATGATTCTGTGAATGAAATGCAACGGCTATCTTGCGGCAAATAAAGGTGTCGCCTCTCAAAACAGGTGCGAACGCAACCAAATTTATAGTATACCCATGGCATTTGCCGACTTGATCATCACCGAAATTTTCTTTTAACAAAGCTAAAACACTAATGCCTGCATCTTTTCGAAAGATTATCAATGACCCGGTTTTTGGGTTTATAACCATCGACAGTGCGCTCATTTTTAAGATTATTTCGCATCCCTGGTACCAGCGTTTACGCCGGATCCACCAGATGGCCTTTGCGCACCTCGTTTACCCCGGCGCCGTTCATACCCGGCTTCACCATTCCCTGGGCGCTTACCACCTCATGCACAATGCGCTAACCGAACTCAAGAACAAATCGGTTGACATCACACCACAGGAGGAAGAAGCGGCTAAAATTGCCATCCTGCTCCATGATATCGGTCATGGCCCTTTTTCACACGCACTTGAAAACGTGCTCATCAGCGGGGTCGATCATGAGACCATCTCCCTGCTTATCATGCGGGCCCTGAACAAAGAGTTCCACGGGCAGCTTGAACTGGCTATTGATATTTTTACCGACAATTACTCCAAGCACTTCCTGCACCAGCTCGTTTCCGGCCAGCTTGACGTGGACCGGATGGATTACCTCACCCGCGACAGCTTTTTTACCGGCGTGTCGGAAGGATCCATTGGATACGACCGCATCCTGAAGATGTTGGCGGTTTACAAAGGGGAGCTGATGATCGAGGAAAAAGGCATTTACACCACCGAAAAGTTCCTGGTATCCAGGCGGCTCATGTACTGGCAGGTGTACCTGCACAAGACGGTGCTCAGCGCGGAAAAATTGCTTGTGAAGATTATTGAACGCGCCAAGGCACTTATCAGCGATGGCAACGATCTCCACGCGGCTACCCCTGCCCTTGACTTTTTTTTGCACCAGGATCAACACCAGCAACCCGTTGCCGATAACCTGGACAAATTTTGCCTGATCGATGATTACGACGTGCTGACGACCATCAAGATCTGGATGTTCAGCCCCGATAAAGTACTGTCTACGCTATGCAGCGCACTGATCGAACGTCGGTTGTATAAAGTTAAATTGCAGGCGGAACCTTTTGAACAGACGTACGTACAGCATTTGCGGAACAAAGTTTGCAAACTGTTGACTATTTCCGAGGAAGCGGCTCGTTATTTTGTGTTCGAGGGAGAGGCTGAAAACACTACTTACGACCCTTCTGATGAGCGGATCAATATTCTTTTTAAAGATGGTACGGTACGCGACATTTCGCAGGTAGACAATGCCCTGATCCACCACAACCTGGCCATGGCGGTGAAAAAATTTTATATTTGTTTTTTTACGCCGGGCGGCCAATAGTGTTCAACTTCCCGTCCAAATAATACAAAGACCTATTTTATGACAATAACAGCTGCCCAGATCGCCTTCCTCATAAATGGCAAAGTGGAAGGGAACCCGGATATGAATGTTCATTCTTTCGGCAAGATCGAAGAGGCAACGCCTGGGCAACTGGCCTTTCTGGCTAATCCAAAATATGAAGAACACCTCTACACTACCAGGGCGTCGCTGATCATCATCAACAATACCCAGGAGTTAAAGGAGCCCTTGTCTGCGACACTCATCCGCGTGCCAGACGCATATACGGCATTCGCCACCTTGCTTTCCAAGTACCAGGAAATGATGAAACAGCAGCTGCAGGGCATCGAACAGCCCGTGTTTTTGCATGGCTCCGCTAAGATGGGTGTAAACGTGTACGTTGGCGCTTTTGCCTACATCAGTGAAAATGTACAAATTGGCGGTGACGTGAAAATTTACCCGCAGGTTTTTTTAGGCAACAATGTAACGATCGGCGACAATACGGTCTTGCATCCCGGCGTAAAGATCTATCATGATTGTGTGATCGGGAAGAATGTAACCATTCATGCCGGTTCCGTGATTGGCAGCGACGGCTTCGGTTTTGCACCTCAGGCCGATGGGAGTTTTAAAAAAGTGCCCCAGATCGGTAATGTAGTGATTGAGGACAATGTGGAGATCGGTGCCAATGCGGCCATCGACCGCGCAACAATCGGCTCTACCCTGATAAAATCGGGTGCCAAGCTTGACAACCTGATTCAGGTGGCGCACAATGTGGAAGTGGGCAACAATACCGTGATCGCTGCCCAGGCAGGTGTAAGCGGCAGTACCAAGATCGGCAACAATGTAATGATCGGCGGACAGGCTGGCATCGTGGGGCATGTGCATATTTCAGATGGCAGCAAGATCAATGCACAAAGTGGGGTAAGCAAATCAATGAAAGTGCCCAACTCAGCCGTAACTGGTTCGCCAGCATTCGATTACACCAGCACCCTGCGCAGCCAGGCTGTCGCCAGGAACCTGCCGGAAATGGAAAAAAGAATAAAGGAACTTGAACTTGCCGTGCAACGTCTAAGCAACGAAAATGTACAGTAAGGCGTGCATCTCCCGTTCGATTTTTTAATTTAATATACTATCATGAGGGTAAGCGGCTTTTCTTATGTTCGGAATGGAATCACCTTTGATTACCCGTTTCTTGAATCCATACAATC
>JBBSSY010000139.1:0-7651 GCA_038241595.1 Chitinophagales bacterium
AATGCCGGAAGTATGTGTATTTTTGTTATCCAGGATTACAAAGGCACCCGGCACATTGATGTGGTGAATGTCAAAGTCCTTTGCAATCCGTGCCCACATTTCCCAATCCGGCGACACCCAGCAATTCTCATCGAAGTTGCCCAGTTTATCGTAACATGCACGTGATACGATGACCGTGGAGCAGGCAAGGTTATTATTTAGAATGATTTTTCGCAATGCAGGATCTCCATGCGCCAGTACCTTTTCCTGTTGTGTGACGCGCTCATTTGATTTAAAAAACGGCAGGAAGACGTCTGTTGCGTTAGCATGTAAAAATTTGCAATCCGGGTTGGCCAGGAAATAGGCCACATACTTTTTTAAAATAAGCGACGACAGTATATCGTCAGCATGTAAAATCAAAATAAAGTCACCAGAAGCCTGTAGAATGCATTCGTTCCAGTTTTTGACCAGGCCCTTGTTTTCCCTATTTTCGATCAAAAGGAACGGGTAGGTTGCCATGAGACCATGCAGAAATTCCACTGAACCATCTGTAGACCTGTCGTCGATCACAAGCAGTTCGAAACTGCATTGCGATTCATCTACCTCCCTGATATTCTGAACCACGCTTTTTATGCATGTTTCAATGATGGCTTTTTTATTATAAGACGGTATACAAATGGAAATCTTCATGTAATTATTGTTAAAGGCGAAGGCCCCGGACCGGAAATATTATTCTACCGATTGTTCTTTCTGGCTCAATAAGGGTTTCATCGCCTCGTAGGCTTTTTTGCCGATCACTTTCCAGTTCAGTTCGTTTTCAAACAGCTCAAAGGCGTTTAAACTCATCGTCCGGTAATCATCATTAAGCTCGTGCAGAGCAACAATATTGTCTACAGCCTTATCAACGAACCCTTCCAGGCCAAGGCAATACCCGTTATAACCGCTTTTTATGGTAGACCCACAGCCGCCGACATTCGAAGTAATTACCGGCAAGGCGAAAGACCCCGCTTCGGCAAAGACAACGCCGAAACATTCGGCCATGGTGGGAAGAATAAAAAAGGTGGCTTTTTCGTAGAAGGCATTCAACTGGTCAATCCCTTCCTGGGTCGATTTCGAAATGTACCCGTAATATTCTACGAAGGGAAGATTACGCACGTAATTGGGCACGTCCAATCCAACAAGCGTGAGCGTGGCGGGAAAGCCAAGTTGAACGAGGCGTGTTACCACATCTACCGCCATGCTGCCCCCTTTTCGCTCCCAGTCAACACCAATTAATAACAGATTCAGTACTTTTTTCTGTTGTCTTTTTTGAATTAATTTTTTTATGCCTTCGTAATTGATATGGCTTTCCAGGTTCGATCCGACCGGAACTCTTTTTACCTTCAACGGGTCGGCACCATATTTTTCAAGCGAATTTCTAACGGCCCAATGCGAGGTATATAAGATCAGCGATGCCTTATCGATTGCCATTTGCTCGGCCATATTGCCGTTCTTATAACTCTCTTTAGAAATATTTCTCCACGAAGGATAGAAATCCACCATGCTGTCGTAGGTGGCATCTGCCCAGAAGATAATGGGCTTTGTCGTATTCAGAAAAGAGATCGGCAAGGAACCGGGACTCAGAATGAGATCGTGTTTGATGTGTTTTAACTTCTCTTCCGCTTTTGCAGCAAGTTTTTTCAGATATGCCGGGTTCCTGTCAAGTTGGTACACCTGTCCGAAAAATATTTTAATCACCTTTTTCTTGATGAGCTGCCAGGTAGTATATGGTACCTCGCAGTTTATAGGAACGACATCAACACCCTGTAAAGCAAGGCTCCTGCACATATAATATCCGGTGCCTGACCACTGATTGATGTCCCCGGAATTATAGGTAGTTAGGTAAGCAATTCTCATTCTTAGTAATTACTGCTACGATACGAATTTTTCATATTTTTTGGCACCCGCAACCGCAACTTTTTCGATATGTGCACGCTGAACATGGGCGATCAGTGCAAATCCAAGAGACGGCAATAATACCTTGATGGAGTTGTTCATGACCTCGATTACTTTTCCTTCCCGGGACAACAATGGGCCGTGTATGATCTTTACATTGTCGTTGATATTTACCTGGATCTTTTCGAGCCCGACGTTCCAGTAATTATTCAGCAGGTCTTTGATGATCTCTATTTCTTCATTTTTAATAACAGCCGGTTTACCGACCCAGTATACAAAGTTCAAAATGCCATCTGTCTGCCTGATCTGGGTCATGTCCGTGACCGAAGCCTTTACGAAAACATAAGAGGTAAAAAGCGGTTCATACACTGTTTTTTTTCTATCCGCCCACTGGCGTACAATCTTGTTCAACGGGCAATAATTTTCTATCCCTTTTTTTGTTAATAACCCGGCTACCTTTTTTTCCCAACGGGGACGAGTATAAACTGCATACCATTGATTCTCTAAGTGCATATGAAGGACTTTTTATTATATTAATCTTTTACAGGCTCCGCCCACCTCGGTTACAAGTTCATGGATATCGGAGGATGTTTAAGTGACCCTGATCTGTTCGTTGCTTACCTGTTTATTCATCTATGGCAAACATTCGCGTAATATCAAAGGATTAACTGGATAATAAAATGAATTTCCTATAACATACAGGAAGAATACCCGCAGTAACAACGGGTATCTTCAGGATGCTATATATGATGACTTTGATTTTGCTTTTTTATCTTTTGATTTCTTCTTCACATCGGTCATATAGCCGTAGCCATAGCCATAGGCATTGTTTTTAAAAAAGCCACGCACGTGCACTCCATTAAATACGATGGCAACGTTTTTCAACTGGTTGATCGTATTGTCCTGATCAATTCTTTGAACAAAAATTTTCGGCGTATACTTGTGCCTGATGACATACAGGGTAGCATCACATAATTCAGATATAACATATGCATCCGACACCGGGCTCACGGGAGCGCTGTCTATGACGATATAATCAAATTTCAGATCCAGTGCGACCAGCATTTCCTTGATCTTGCCATTTAAAATCAGTTCTGATGGATTTAGCGGCAATGTACCAGCCGGCAGAATCATCAGGTTCGGATTGACCTCGCTATTTACAATAATAGCGTCCAGTTCCTTTTCACCTGCCAGGTAATCGCTGATGCCGGTTTTGACTTTAATATCAAGTTTTTTGCTGATGCTCGGGTTATGCAGGTCAAGTTCGAGCAATGCCACTTTTTTGCCAGTCATAGCCAGGCTCAATGCGAGATTGGTGGCGATAAAACTCTTTCCTTCCCCTTCAATGGTGGATGTAACAAGCAGCCTTTTCTTCTTTGCATTTACGCCTAAGAAGTTCAAGCCGTTCCGTAGCTTCCTGAATTGCTCTGCTATAAACGTCCGTTGACCGTCACCGATTACGATCGGGTTGTCAGATTTTTGATAACTCACCTCCCCGATGATCGGGTTGACGGTCAGGTTTTCAATTTCCTGCCGGAAAAGTATCTTACTGTTCAGCGTATCTTTCAAAGTTATAAGACCGATCCCCAGGCCAGTCGCTACCATGACGGCAATGATAAAAATGATTTTCCGGTTGGGCGCATCTGGCATAAACGACGCTTCTGCCTTGTCAACCATCTTGC
Organism: Chitinophagales bacterium; assembly: GCA_038241595.1. Lineage (GTDB taxonomy): Bacteria > Bacteroidota > Bacteroidia > Chitinophagales > Chitinophagaceae > JADCRZ01. The sequence continues at coordinate 3,597 of JBBSSY010000139.1, forward strand.
TATCGGAAACTGTCGAAGCATATGAGAGCGCGATCTCTTCCCGTTTCTTCAGCAGAAACGCGTAAATCTCTTTTTTACCGTTCTGTTCCCGGCTGATATCGATGAGTTCTCTCTCTTTTTTCGGCATCTGGTTTAAGAGTGAAGAATAGCTGCTGTTGGTTGACAGCAAATTCTTTTTGGTAGCCTGGAGATTGGCACGTTGATTCTGAATATTTTCACGGATGCTCGGTCGCAATCGATCCATCTGATCCTTTAGTGAAACAACCAACTGGTTATTTTCACCGGTTGTTTTGCGAAGTCTTTCATACTTTGTTTCCGCCTCCGATAACTGGCCGATTAATGATTCCAGAACAGGGTCGTTTACGCCCATCGTAGAGGGCGCAATGCCGGCATTGTCATTTTTTGCTGCAAGGTAATTTCCCACTTCATTCAAAGCTGCCAGTTGCATATTAATCTCACCAACTTTCTGGTCATTAGTGCTGACGTTCTGTAAAAACAATTGTCCCTGGGTGCTGATATCAATGGCCTGGTTCTTCGCCCTATACTGCTGCACATTATGTTCTATGGAATCCAAGTCTTTAGAAATATGAAACAAGCGTTCCTCGAGGAAAGAAAGCGTATTTTTTGCCAGTGAATTTTTATCATTCAGCAATGACCTGTTATACGCGCCAATCAGTTCATCTAGGATGTCATTTCCACGATCGGCAATTTCATCGCGTATACTTAAATTGATGATCGAAGAGGTTTTGCTGACTGATTCTACAGTCAGCCGGGACTGTATGCCAGCGGTTACCGCTTTTGGATCCTCAATGGCGAAGAAAAGGTGGGGATCCTTAATGGGTGCGTAATGTTTGTTGGATGTAAATTTAAAAACGCCCTTGGAGGTAGTTACCCATTGATTCAGTGGGAACCTGTTCCCGGCAATCAGAACCTGTGAAAACGCACTATCATAAGTAAAGTAAATTTTTGATGTTGGCTTAACGTCATTCAGGTTATTCACCTGTATCGTAATGGGAGAGTTGGTATAGGCAGAATTTGTTTTAATGCGTCCTTCCTGATAGACCGGCGCATACAGTGACAAATTTTTAACCACATCACTGATTAATGACCTTGACTGAATCACTTCTTTCTCATTCTCAATGATCTTTTTAGAGGCGACGATATTCAGGTCCTCGATAGATTTGGAATCGTCCGTACCGCGGGTCTGGTCTTTAATCAGGATCCTTGCGTTCGACTCATACATCGGAACAACCTTATATTTTGTGTAGTAAAAAGCTCCTGCCAGAAAAACGACGATCAGTACCAGGAACAACGGCCAGTAAACAAAATATTTGGCCCACAACTCTGTAATGTCGAATGAAGTTGTATTTCCCCGCCTGACTATTTTATTATTAGCGCTCTGCATATCAGCCTATTTGAATATATATTGTACTATGATCGTAGCAAATGACAACGCACTGAAGATGATCGGGAGTAATTGCTGCGAACGGCTCACACTGGCAATCTTTGATTTGTTGGGTTCCACGTATATTACATCATTTGTTTTGAGGTAATAATAGGGAGAGCTAAAAATTTCATTTGAATTCAGATTTATCCGGCGAAGCGTTTTTTTGCCATTTTCTTCCCTGATCAGCAAAACGTTGTCACGTTTAGCGAATATGGTCAAATCACCTGCCAAACCCAGTGCTTCCAGCAGGGAGATTTTTTCATTGGCCACCGTAATTACAGTCGGCCTTGACACTTCGCCGAGGACAGTAACCCGGTAGTTAAGAAAACTGATGTTTACGATGGGGTCAATCAGTAATTTTTTATCAACCAGCGTTTTGGTAATTTTTTCGACCAGTTGTTTTTTGGTCAGGCCAGACGCCTTTAGGCTTCCAAGCACTGGAAACTGGATGTTGCCGTCCTGGTTTACGAGGTAACCGATCGAGGGGCTGATGGATCCAGGACCGCTGGAAGAAGTTGTAGCCGATGGTAAATTTAATTTGTTGAAGACAAGGGTCGCCTCAGGGTTCAGGTCACTCACATAGATACTCAACAGGTCGCTATTCTGGATGACCGGTTCCAGGTCAACCCCCGAGGTATTGAAGGAGCTGTCACCAACATTATTAAAGTAAGTAGAACTTTTTGTGCTCACACAGGAAGAAACGCCAACGACGAACAATACCAACACGAAGAAAGAGGAAATACGTACAGTTTTTTTCATAATTCATTAGTTAATTACATCCGATGATCACCAGACATTTCAGTGCTTTTAATTTAACACGTCTATATTTTTATTAAAAAGGCAACCAAAGATTACAATTCGTGCAGGTTTAAAGATGTAATTGGATGATAATCATGATTTAGCAAGAAATCGCCGGCCTCACTACTGATCATAATCTTGCAAAAAATCGAACATTCTCCGAACAGTAATAACGTACAGTCGCAAATAAACCAATCTGATAATTTTATATTAGAACCTAAGAATCATCTCTTTAACGGCCGCAAAGATAAGTAAAATATCGATTTTAACAGTTATTGAACTGCGAATTACCAGTTACCCATTCATTATCAATTGATTATCTAAAAATCTCTACGATTCATCTTTCTCTAGGCTTTAAACGTAAATTGTCTACTGATATTTTACCGGGCTTAAAATCGTTAACTGACGGTTTGTCTGCAAACCAATACGCGCAGCGCGTTGTCAGAGGTACTGCCTGCGCGTTTTTACCTGCAGCAGTAAATTTACCATGGCTAATGAACAAACGCTTATGCAGATAATAGCAAAAATACTAAAGCCGTATACCATTTCCTGTTTGTCGCGGAAGAAACTCTTTTCACGGGACCAGGTAATAAAATAGGTGGGTATCGCCAGTTTCCTTTTAATAACAACGGTATCGCGGCCGAACCCTGGTGGCTGTCCGTTGTCCAATGCTATCAATTCAATGACGTACTTGCCATCTTTCGTAAGCCCGCTAATCTGGGCTAATTTATCAAGCTCCCGGATGGATGCGGTAGCAGGTCCCGAAAGCTGTTTCCAATGATAACGGGTGATCTTGCCATCATAATCCCGCCCTTTGCCAAATAAAATACAGGAAGAGGAAGTTGTCAACACCTCTTTTGCGGCAAATGCAATCGGTGCCGCGTTTCGGTTTGGTCGAAGTGCCAGGGATATCTTTACGTCATCAGACCGGGAAACGTTGAATTCATCGGTGACGGTAAGTCTAAACACGTAGTCGCCTATTTCATAGCCTGAAACGGGTGTAACCGGGAAATCGGGACGCTCGATGAGCAGGTCGGGCGAGGGTGGCCCTTTAATGAGCTGCCAGCGATATTGGACAATCACATCGTTCGGATCCCTGGATGCTGCTCCATCCAACATTAACTTGTCGGAAGCATAAATTACCGTATCGTTGCCTGCATGCACTGCCGGGGGCAGATTATTTGACAGGGTGTTCTTTTTATTGGTACCCGCCATCCATTGATAAATATTGGGGTACTGATGGAGATTGAGCGTATCATAAACCGCTTCAGCAGTAAAGGGGTGTCCACCGGCATTATAATAGGTCATCAGTGCCGGTATGGACGGCGCCCATTTATTAATGCCCTCAACGGCATCTTCTGTAAAATGGATAGGCACGGAGGCGTCGTCCCGCGCGTGGAATGCCCAGACCGCTACATTTCCTTTTGCAATATTACGGAGATCAGTATAATCCGGGGAGGCAGCTGCGAGGATGATGCCTGTTACCTGCCTGGCAATCGCCAACGAACTTGTCGGATACTTCCAGGCGCCGCCGCCGCCAAGGCTCCAACCCGTAATAAAGATCTTGTTTTCATCAATTTTCAGGTTCCTCCTTGCATAAGCGATCATTGAATCAATGTAATACGGCTGCCAGTTAATGTAATCCATCGACATCTGCGGCATCAGCGCCACGAAAGCCTCCGGTTTCCCATTGATGTTGAAATTCATCGTGGCACCTTCTGACAGTAATTTAGGAAATGCCTGTAGCAATACCCTTGGCAACTGTGAAGTGCCGTTTCCCCGCTCCCCGACGCCATGCATAAATACAATT
>JBBSSY010000140.1:0-7624 GCA_038241595.1 Chitinophagales bacterium
ATTAACATTAATAATAAAAACTTTATATTTTTGTGATAACTTGTAAACGAATATATAAATAATTTTAAAGCTTGAAAATAAAAAAACGACGGCGGAGATATGATTGAACACCTTAAAACAAATTGGCTTATATATCTTATGGAATTTTTCGGCTTAGCAGGATTTGTGCTTGCAGCAGGGCTTTTAAGCATTTTTCTTGAACACCCTGATTTTCCGGTAATGAAAAGCAAATTAAAAGATTTCCCTTTGCTCCGGCGTATTCCATTAGGAATAATAATGGGTGGGTATATAACAGCAGTGACCTTATTATTTGGGAAAAAATCCGGCGCTCATATTAATCCCTCGGTTACTTGGACTTTCTTCAGGCTGGATAAAATCAGTTTTACAGATGCTTTATTTTTCACGATAGCCCAGTTTGCAGGAGCGATTTGGGGAGCGTTGCTTTTAAAATATACCATTGGCAATCTGTTTGGGCATCCTTTAGTTGACTATGGAAATACTGCACCTAAGCCGCCTCATAATTCAATGACAGCTTTTATAGCAGAATTCATTATCTCATTTATATTAATGTTTGCTGTATTGAGGGCGGCCAGCTCTAAACGATTTGAAAAGTATATCGCACATATATCTGGTGTATTGATTGCTTTGTATCTCATTATAGAAATACCATTTTCAGGTATGAGCCTTAATCCTGCACGCTCTTTTGCCGGCGCCTTTGCTGCTCAAAAGTGGGAATATCTATGGATTTATTTTGTTGCACCGACACTGGCTATGCTAGCTGCAGCAGAAGTGTATCTGAAATGGAAAAAGAAGAAGCAGATATCTGATAATAAAAAAGGAAGTGATGTAGTATTTATACCATCTGATTATAATGAAATTCTTGTCTATCCCGTAAAAAATTAAATCAATCTTTATCTTAAACATTTATAAAAATTAAAAATGAAAAATAAAACTTCAAATCAAAGTTCCGCAGATTTAGCGGTAGGCGCAATCGCCGGAATTATCGGAGGATTCGCATTGGCAGGAGCAGCTCAATCTCTTTATAGTTTAACTAGCCGTAAAAAAATTGCAGAGGAAACGTTGATAGAACCAAAAGATCCTTTTATTGTTCTTGCAAAGAAATTTGAAAAATTAAGAGGAAAAAACCTGAACGACAGACAAAAGAAGATTTTTGAACAAGGTGCTGCCACTGCTCTCAGTGTAACTGCAGGAGTTAGCTACGCTTTGTTAGCGAGTAAATGGAAGCTGAGCTGGTCAATGGGAGGAGCTGTTTTCGGAGGACTTTTTTGGGCTTTAGGAGATGAAGGAATATTACCTGTTTTAGGCCTTTCAGGTGATAATACAAAATATCCCTTAGAAGCACATGCAAGAGGGCTTGCGGCCCATGTAGTTTTTGGAATAGTCACCGCGGCATTTGTAGAGGCTGCCGGAACTGCAGATTAGGCATGATGAATGCCCTTGTGAAATCCTACTTCAGCTGGTTTAAAGCCGAGCTGTTGCAAGACGGGACATTTGAAACGATTGAGGACGCCCGAACGGAAATATTACCGTTATTCCATTTACTGTCCAAGCTTTTTGTATCCGATGTAGAAGAAAAGCGGAAAACCAGGGGCATTAATATGGTTGCCGTGATCAGGCCGCCAATCACTACAATGGCGAGGGATCTTGATGTTTCTGATCCAAAACCGGTTGAAAGCGCGGCCGGTAATAAACCGGTGGCTGCCATGAGGGCAGTCATTACCACTGACCTTATCCTGCCTTGCACACCGTTTTTGATAGCTGTCTCCATCTCAGCAACTTCCCGCAGGTTCGGTACACGAGCCTGCGGGAAGTTGCTGAGATGGAGGGGATACTGAAAGCCTTTATCTTCGAAGCAATAGAACTGGAAAAAGCCGGCCTGAAAGTGACGATGAAAAAAAGTACGGAATTCAAAGTTCCGGAAGAGTTTCAACATGCCTGGATCTGGTGCCTCGCCTGAAAACTGCCTTTTAAGCCCTTACTCCCGGCCGACAAAGGGCATACCTGCTTTATTTTTCTGCAACCAAACAAACCAAAACCAGGCAATCGCGGGTTGAAAAATATATGCAGCAAATTCTGCAAGGGAAGGGACTGGAATGATTGAAAAATGTTTTCCACAGTCTGTCTGACGCCGGGAGACACTATTTCACAACACGGGCACTGCCCAATAACGACACCAAGGCATGCCGGGATTCCAATGCCATGCTGCCATTGACCCGTCGTTGCGCTACAGGGATTTCAGACTACCTGTAACGGGCAAAACAATAGGTTTTGAATCCAATTGTGACCTATCATCTTATGAATCCTTGTCATTACCAACATTTACATTATAAAAACTTCTGAAGTCGTATTTTTTTAATTTGATTTGCTCTACTTTCGTAACCTACCGATTTATAACTAACAAAAGATTTACGGCTATGAGACGACCTTCTACGACGCACAGGTTCTTCGCCTGTGTCCTGTCCATCAAATCATTTCGCTGCTTCCTGCTATTTGCATTATTAACTTGTTCCACCGCCAACCTGCTGGTGGCGGCCGATTTCAACGGCATCACCACCAAGAAGAGCATCCAGGTCAGGGGAAAGGTTACCGACAAAACAACGGGCGAAGCGCTGTCTGGTGTTTCAGTGGTTGTGAAAGGAACCAACCAGGGAACTACCACCGATGCCAGCGGCTACTTTTCGATCGTGGCACCGGATAACTCGACCCTGGAATTTACCATTGTAGGGTATGGCACTGTGTCGGCTAAAGCACCAGCCAGCGGCGTGCTAAATATTGCACTCGACCGCCCCGATGCTTCCCTGAATGAAGTGGTTGTAGTGGGTTATGGTACCCAGTCTAAAAAAGATGTTATAGGCTCTATTGCTTCCGTGGGAGCTAAACAACTGCAGGACAGGGCGGTGGTATCTTTCGGAGAAGCGATCGCCGGGCAGGTTGCCGGGGTACAGGTGCAGCAGACGACATCAGATCCGTGTGCGGGCCTCAGCATAAAGCTCAGGGGCGTTGGTTCCATCAGCGCTGATATCACCCCGTTTTTTGTAATCGACGGCGTGCCACTTGACAATTCAACCAACTCTTATTCAGCCCAGGGCGCCAGCGGCGCGAACGTTCCATCAAACCCGTTGGCATCGATCAATCCCGGTGATATCCAGTCTATCGACATTTTAAAAGATGCTTCCGCCACATCCATTTACGGATCACGTGGATCGAATGGCGTTGTGATCATTACGACCAAACAGGGTGTGAAAGGCAAAACACAGGTGAATCTAAATGTCAGCACAGGCTGGCAAAATGTTGATCACAAGGTGCCGACGCTTTCTACGGCAGACTGGGTGAAAAGGCAGATCGACATCCGCAATTACAACTACACCTACCTGAACGGCTTGCCGATCGCCGGTAGAAGCGCCTCCGACCCGAATGCTGTACGTGGCAGCAATGTCAATTTAAAAATTCCCAAAGAATACAGGGATCCCTCCCTGCTGCCCGACAACAACTGGCAGGATATCGTTTACCAAACCGCTCCCATGAATAATTACCAGTTGTCTGCATCCGGCGGAAGCGACAACCTCCGTTTTTATATTTCTGGAAATTATATTAACCAGGAAGCTATTACAAAAGGACAGGGTTTTAAAAAATACTCGCTGAGGGGTAATATCGATGCAAATATTACTGACAAAATAAAAGTGGGATTCAGGATTTCTCCTTCTTACAGTGTCAATAAAATTGCCACGTCCGGCGGACTATCCTATTATGGCGGCGTTACGGCTGCAGTGGTTACTTCTCCACCCATCTTCCCGATCTACAACGCAGATGGTTCCTACGCCAATACGCAAAAAGTAACTTACGATGATGGCACGCCACCGCAAACGCTCTTCTTCTCCAATGGCCTCGGCCTGAGCAGGGAGTATGAAAACGTCATGAGGATGTTCAATACAGTAGGTACGTTGTTCACCACCATCGATTTCACCAAACACCTTTCCTTCAAAACAAGCATCAACGCAGACGTTACCAACATCACCACGGACGCGTTTGTGCCATCCACCATCTCGGTGAGCGGCTATAACTTATACGGCAGTACCTACACCGGCAACAACCTGAGCTGGAGCAATGAAAATACGCTGACGTACAACAATACATTTAAAGAAAAACACCATTTGAGTGTACTCGCCGGCTTTTCTGAACAGATGGCCACGTTTACTTCTTCAGGCATCACCGCCGAGCAGTATCCCAACAACCTCGTACATACCGTAAATGCCGGTATCACCGTGGGCACCAGGGCCAGCAAGTCGCAGTGGAGCATGGCTTCACTGATCAGCAGGGTGAATTATGATTTCAATGCCAAATACTTTGTAACGGCCACGTTCAGACGCGATGGCTCATCCAGGTTCGGTGCCAATTCGCAGTGGGGTAACTTTCCATCAGCAGCAATCGGCTGGAGGGTGTCACAGGAAGGATTTATGGGAAATGTCAAAGCCATCAGCGACCTGAAATTACGGGCAAGTTATGGCGTGGTTGGTAACGACCAGATTGGCAACTACGGCGCCATTGGCCAGGTAGGTCCGAGAACGGCCGTGCTGGGTACCGGTGACGGGCGGCAGGTGAGCGGGTTGTCGCAAGACAACCTGGGCAACCCGTTCCTGACCTGGGAACAATCAAAATCTTTTGATTTCGGCATGGATGTCGGTCTGTTTAACAACCGGGTATTTATCACAGCTGATTATTACGATAAAATTTCTTCAGGCATGCTATTCGGTGTACCGGTTCCAACATTTACCGGCTTCAGCCAGACACTCAGAAACCTGGGCAAACTTAGAAACAAAGGCATCGAAGTGAATATTGACACGAGGAACATCGACCGAAAAAATTTCCTGTGGACCAGCAACTTCAATATCTCCGCCAACAAAAACAAGGTGGAAGCCCTGAATGCAAATAATGATGACATCTTCAGTGTCAACTATGGTGTTGTCAATTCCATTACACACAGAACAAGGGTGGGAGAGACGATGGCAAGCTATTACGGCTTTATCTATGATGGCGTGTACCGGAACAGCCAGGAGCTGGCTGCCGGACCAAAACTCGCTTCCGGCATCACGGCCGTGGGTGATCCAAGGTTGAAAGATATTTCGGGCCCGAACGGCAAACCCGACGGCCTGATCGACAACTACGACAAAACAAATATTGGTAACAATCTGCCCGACTTCACGTTCGGGTTTACCAATTCGATTACCTACCACAATTTCGACTTCACGGTGTTGATACAGGGCGTACAAGGTGTGGACGTGTTAAACCTGTTGAAAACTTCCGGAAACTACAAGGCGGTTAGTTCATTGTTCAGCAACTATTGGAAATCTGAGACAGAACCAGGGGATGGCCAGACCTTCCGCCCAACCTACGGTGCCTACCAGGGCAACAACCCGGTAATCTCCAGCTGGCTGGTTGAAGATGGTTCTTTTATAAGAATCAAAAATTTGACACTCGGATACCGGTTGCCGACGTTGTTTGGAGCTAAAGTAATCAAAAACGCCAGGGCATACGTGAACGTACAGAACCTGCATACGTTTACAACGTACAAAGGATATAACCCAGAAGTAAACACCGTGGAAGGAACAGATAACCTGACACCGGGTATGGACTTCGGAACCTTTCCCTTAACGCGTACGATCACCGTAGGCTTAAATCTTACGTTCTAAATCCGCTTCTTTCATTGTGCGAAAAATATTATTGTATGTATTATAATTTAATAAAAGGTGTTGGAAGGATATGCTTGCTGCTGGCAATAATGTCAGCCTCGTCCTGTAAGAAATTCCTCGAAACGAAACAGTTTGACAGGTCGAATGAAGCTGCGTTCTATAAAACGGCCGCAGATTTTGAGCAGGCGGTTATCGGCGCTTACTCCTCACTGGGAGCCATGTACCAGTCGGGCAATTTTTATTTTCTTTTGACCGATATCAGGTCTGACAATACTTCGGTATATGTTCCGGGAGGCGCTGCCGGCCCTTTGTCAAAGTCTGAATACGATGACTTTACGCTCACTTCAAACAACGAGCATTTACTGGGCTACTGGAACGTGAGTTATTCACTGATCCAGAAGGCAAATGACATCATCACTTTTCTGGCCAGCGCCGATATCGATGCCGCCAGGAAAAACCAGTATAAGGGTGAAGTGGAAGTATTGAGGGCAATTGCCTATTTCAACCTCGTTCGTTTGTATGGAGGCGTACCGCTGGTATTGGCCAGGTTTGACAACATCGATGACAGCTACAAAAAAGGACGCAATACCGTCGATGAAATATACACCCAGGTTATAGCAGATCTGAAAGATGCGCAAACGTTGTTGGTGACTAAAAGAAATACCGGCGACAATGCAGGCCGTGCTGACCAGGGCATTGCAACAAGTTTACTGGGGAATGTGTACCTGACGCAAAAGAAATTCAGCGAAGCCGCTGTTGAATTTAAAAAGGTGGTCGACATGAATGCATATAGCCTCTTGTCAAACTACAATGATCTGTTTCAGTCGGGCCAGCAAGGCAATGCCGAAACGATCTGGCAGGTTTATTATTTAACCGGCGTTTCTGGCCTGGGATCAAGTTTCCCGAATTACTGCGCCCCGTTAAACAGCGAAACCGTATTGATTACTACTGGTCTTGCTTTTGGATGGAACCAGCCGACCGCAGATATCCAAAATGCGTATGATGCCGCAGATGTTCGGCGGACCGCGATCGCTGATGGTTTTACCAAAGCCGGTATTTATTACCCGTACAAGTATATCAAAAATTATGTAGATAAAGGTGCAGGCACGGGTGATGGCAACTCCGGTAAAGACTGGTATATTTTAAGATATGCCGACGTGTTGCTGATGTACGCCGAAGCCGTTAATGAAGTGGAGGGGCCCGCCAATGCCTATGCAAGCATTGATCGTGTGCGGGTTCGTGCAGGTCTTGTTCCGCTGGCGAGGACACAGACGAAGGAAACGTTTAGAGAAGCGGTGTACCTGGAAGAACGCCGGGAGTCGCCTTTCGAAGGCCATCGCTGGTTCGACCTGGTACGTACCGGGCGCGCGCTGTCTGTGATGAATGCCAAGGTTAAACCACAGAGTGATCCAAATGTCGTTGGTTTGTCGTCGCCGATTGATGCGCATCACCTGTTGCTGCCGATTCCGTCTATCGTACGGGAAATGGCGCCGCAGGTAACGCAGAACCCTGGATATTGAGCGACACGAACAACAATCAGTTATTTATTGAAAGTTGATGCTGTGTAAAAGATGAGCGCATAAGAGCTGTGTATGCGAGAGTATTACGCACAGTTCTGTGAGAACCTCACGCCTGAAATACTTGCAGTTACTCGAAAGTACAGTACCGATAATGCATTTTATAGGGCACTCAGATGGGTGCCCTTTTTTGTGCCGAATGGGCATTAATACGACTGCAAAGTATCATTCCTTCAATCCCCTTCTTGGTGGTATATTTGAAAAGCCTAAAGACCAATCCATGATGGAAGTTACAGAGAAGATAAAGGACTTGTTTAATCGCATCCCCCGCCGGCATACGCCAGATAACGTGAAGGAAATGTACAGCATACTCGATGCGTATGAAGACTTGTTAAAAGA
>JBBSSY010000141.1:0-7607 GCA_038241595.1 Chitinophagales bacterium
CTACACTGCGCGGGTGTTTAAGACCTGAAAACCAATGCACGGTATCAATCTGGTGCGACATCCACTGGCCGGGCAAACCGGAAGAGTACGGCCAGAACAAACGGAACTCCAGGTACTTGCGGGGATCGAATGTATCCGCGGGGCGATTCTGCAAAAAGCGTTTCCAGTCGGTATCTTCCTGCTTCAGCAAAGGCACTACATCCGGGCGACGCCAGCGTCCGGGCTGGTTTACGTTCCAGGTAAGTTCCACCATGACGATATCGCCAAACTTTCCACTTTTTATGAAATCGTCGGCAGCGTGGTAATTCAAACCGCTGCGGCGCTGCGAGCCTACCTGTAATACTTTATTTGTTCTTTTTACCGCAGCGAGTGCGTCGCGGGCATCTTCCATAGTCTCTGCGAAAGGCTTTTCACAATACACGTCGCAGTTGGCGTTCACCGCTTCGATGGCACAACGTGCGTGTGAAAAATCGGGCGTGCTCACGATTACCGCATCGATGTCCTTGGTGCTGTACAACTGGTCGTTGTTGACACACGCCTTGATGTCGTGATCGAATTTTGTTTTAAGAAACGCGGAGCCATCTTCACGCCGTTTTTTCCAGAGGTCTGAAACCGCGACCATGTCAAAATTCATTTCCTTGTAGTGATTGATAAAACACGGAAGTAAAGACTGGCGAAAACGGTCTGAATAGCCGACGACGCCTACCCGTACACGGTCATTGGCCCCGATGATATTTCCATAACTCTTCGCGCTGAAACCCGTTGCACCGATGTACACCCCGGCGGAGGCAACGGCAGACTCTTTTAAAAAATTACGACGTGTAGACATTTCTTTTCTTATTAAAATGATGAATATGTATCGGTTCACCGGCATGCCGGCAGTATTTATTTGAGTTCCTGTATTTTAATATTCATAAACGACACCCGGCTGCCATGTTCCTGCAACAAAATATACCCGGTCGGTGGTAGGCCAAAACCCGCATAATGCTTGTATTTGCTATTCGCAATCAGCGCCTTGAACTCATCTGATCCACGAACATACTCCACCACTTTATACCCATTCAGCCAGTGTTCTACGTGGTTATCCCGCCGAACGACAATCATGCCGTGGTTCCATTCGCCAATTTTCTTTTTAGCCGCCGGGATTTTTTTTGCCGGTATCATATCATACAGCGACCCGATGGTGCGGTTGCCATTGACGCCGGCTTTTGCGTCGGGATGTTTATCATCGTCGAGCACCTGGTATTCCAATCCCAGCGCGGAACCGGATTTTGCCGGATCTACCGTCACAAAATATTTCACGCCGCTGTTGGCCGTATCCGTTAGTTTAAAGTCGAATTGTAAAATGAACGCACCATACCGGTCGGCAGAAATGATGTCGCCTCCATTTGAATGCGTGGCGCTGCTGGAAGCAAGTACCGACAACACGCCGTCTTTTATCTCCCAGCCTTTGGAAGGAAACGTGTTTGAATAAGCGCCGTGCCAGCCTTTTGAGGTTTTGCCGTCCCAAAGAAGTTTAACCCCGTTTTTCTTTTCCTGGTTCGAAATATTATTTGGCAAGAGATTCACCACATGAATGGTATCGTATGGTGAAGGTTTGAGGTTTTTGGTCTGGATGCGAATATTCCGCCAATGGATCGTGCGGCCGGCGTCGGATGGTTTTGAGATGGCATGAACCTGCAAGGCGATAAGTCCTTTCGCCGTCATGTTATCAATCACCTGCGCGCAGGCAACGCCGTTGACCCAGGTACGGATGGTGGAGCCGATACATTCTACACGATATTTGTTCCATTGGCCATGTTTATACGCCGTTTTTGCGCCTTCATTAAATTCCATCGGGTAGAGCCAGCCACGACGTGCTTCGTCGTAGAGTCCGCCGCTCCAGGCTCTTGGCGAGGGATCTACTTCTACCTGGTAGCCGTGTACGCGGCCATTCTGGTAATCGGCCCTGCTTTCGCTGCGGATCTGGATGCCGGAATTCATCATGCTGTCCATGCGCAGTTCAAGCTCGAGGATGAAATCACCATAATCTTTATCGGTTACCAGGAAAGAGTTGGGTGTGCCTGCAACCGTTGTTCCTACGATCTCCCCGTTTTGTACGGAATAAAGGGCCTTTCCATTGAGTTGTTTCCAGCCCGAAAGGTCTTTGCCGTTAAAAAGACTTTGCCAGGGTGCACCATTTTGGGCGCTTACAAAAAGAGTAGAAGTAAGTAGACAGATAACAGATAGTAAAAACTTTTTTAACATATAACGCGAAGCTTTTAAAAATTAGGTGATGCCATCAACCTGGAAATCGTTGCAATGCCGGCCGGATACTGCGTGTAGCCCGGGCAGAGGACGCAAGATTGCCGGGTCACTAAAATACGTCTTAATGGGTTGCTGTCTTCAAATCATGGCATCTTTTTTCGGCTACTTTCTTACTTGTTCAAAAAAGTAGACCCCTTTTTTATTGCCAATAATGATGTCGGGCAACTTGTCACCGTTGATATCCTGCGTTACAATGGCAAGGCCGACACCGGAATTATTATCTATTTCGTGGGGTATCCAAGATGGCGCCTTGCCGGGTTTATATTCAAACCATACCAGCACGGCTGGTTCAAACGCACCGGGATCTTTGCCGTTATGGGCGAAATAGCGTTTTCCCGTGATGATGTCTTCATGGCCGTCGCCGTTAATGTCGAGCATGGAAACGGCATGTGACTGGGAGAATGTCTTGCTGATCTCGTGGTGTTTCCAGGAAATTTTTCCGCCTGCTCCTTTTACCTGCTCGTGCCACCAGAGACCGTAATTATGAGAGGAGCCGCTGATGACATCCATGTCACCGTCGCCATCCAGGTCACGCACATACATCTGCGAGCAGTCCTGCCCCAGGTCGGCTGGATGAAATGTCCAGTCGGGTTGAGATCTATTGGCGGGTGATTCCCACCAGCCAGACTTTATCAGCACATCCGGTCGGCCGTCGGCGTTCATGTCACCGAAGCCCAGCCCGTGGGTGTATTTATGGGTGCCCAGCAGGGTATCGTTGCTAATATTCGTGGCATGCCAGACAGAGTCTTTATTGAAAACGGGTGCCTTCGCCCAGATTACTTTTTTGCCGTAGGAGTCGGCGCAGACCAGGTCTTTTTTACCATCGCCATCGATGTCAAAAAATCCGGGTGATTCGTTGCCGACAGACCGGTATAACGCGTGTTGTTTCCAGTGGCCGACCTTGTTTTGTGAATTTTCGTACCAGTACGCGGAGTCACCGGGATAGCCAATGCGGACCAGGTCGATCCAGCCATCCTGGTTTATGTCCTGGGCAAAATTGAGGAAGGAATTGCTGTAGCTTGTTTTATACGAAAATGTGTCTGCGTGTGCCAGTTCATGTGCGGTCCAGGTCGGTGCCTCGAACCAGTAGGCACCGGCCAGGATATCAATTTTCCCATCTTTATTTACATCTCCTACCGTAACGCCTTCAGCGATAAAATCTGTGGTAAGGGTGTGTTTTATAAAAGACACCGTTTTGCCGGTTTGTGACTGGGCATGGAAGGATAATAACAGGCAGGCGCAAACGAAGGAAAACAATGGGCTCGTTTTTAGAAAACTTTGTTTCATACGTATCATGTAATCATTCTTTGAGGGTTAGTAAAAACGCAAGCAGGTTGTCGAAATCGTTTTTTTCGATCGTCCTGCTGAACTGATCCGGCATCAATGTATACAAAGATGCTTTACTTTCCCTGATATCATTTTTCTGCACGGTGAATTCTTTTCCGTCAGGATTGGCAAATACCAGCAGTTCGCCTTCGCTGCGGCGGTAAAGACCCGATAGCAGTTTCCCGTTTTTAAGCGTGATGTTATAGTTGCGGAAAGATTCAGCGATGTTGCGGTTGGGGTCAAGGATTTTTTCAGTCAGCGCCTTACGGCCCCAGTTGCCGATGCCGTTCAGTTGCGGACCGACAACGCCGCCGGTGCCCTTTACCTGGTGGCACATGCTGCAGTTCTGGATAAATATTTTATGACCGTTAGCTGCCGTTGTCTTTTTCGGATCGAAGGCGGCCAGGCGTTCCTCGATGATCTTTTCGCGGTCTTCGCGACCGGTTGCCATGCCGGCCGTTAGGCGCGACAATTCCTGCTGCTGCGCGGGTTGTATGTTGGCCATGAGCCGTTCCTTCACATCAAGTTCAGACAGGATGCCCGCGTCGAGCGAACCGTTGCCGACTGCGACCAGGAGGTGCGTGATACCTGGTTTTGATTGCGACAAGACGCGTGCAATGGCTATTTGCATGGACCGCGAGGACCCTTTGATGGATTTTTGAAGCGTGGCCAATACGGTGGGTGATGGCGACTGCCCCAGTACGGCGGTCAGTTTTTCGCGAAAGGCTGGCAGGATGCCAGGTTTATTGTACAACGCCAGCATGCCGCTTTCATATCGTCTGGGTGCGATCGTAGACAGTGCAGCGCCCGCAGCCAGCCGGGCGCGGAAATCGGCCCATTCGGCAAAGGCCAGTTTTGACAGGACCGGCGCGAAAGCGCTAGCCTGGTAATCCGTGATGATTTCTGTCGCGGAGATCTGCCGTTCCGCTTTCTCTCCCGGACCCTGTGGCGGCAGCGTTGGCAGCGAAGGATTGGTAAATGCAACGGCGATGGCTCCTTTTTTGCTGCTGTCGATGATTTCTATATACCCTGGCTGGCCTTTAAAGGCAGACAGATTATAATGCGCTTCTTTGAAAAGGTCGTGCGATTTTGAAGAATCGGTTACACGAAGCCGGTATTCCCCCACCACCTGGTTTGTAGCAGCCAGGCGCACCCGGACGGCGTTTGCCGATAGCCCGCTCTTTTCATCCCGGTTTGAAACATCGTTGTCAAATACCGACAGGCTCATGGTGGCCGGCAGCGCGAATGGCGTTGAGTATAAAACGCCTGTCTGCACATCCCCACGCCAGTCGCTCGACAGGTAACGCGCAGCCACGTCATCCTTCTTTTTATCCATGTTGCCCCAGGCATTCTGGATGCCGCCCAGGGAATCCACCGGCCTTGTTTTCCAGGTCTCGGCGGCCGGGTTGATGTCTCCGAGCATGGCGGAGGCGAGGCCCAGGGCCCATTGCTGCATCTCCCGGCCGGGCTTGCTGCCCCGTTGTGCGATGCCCTGCCGCATGGTGGTGTAAAGGGTGAATTGGATATCGGGCTCGGTGGCAAATTTTTGCCGGATGATGGCGATTGCCTCGGGCAGGCGCTTTTCCGGGAGATACCGTCCAATGTGTTCGAGGCAGGTAATCAGCTGCGGTTGTGCCATAGTGTGAGACTGGATGTAATTCAACGTAAATAACGCCGCCTGCGCGTTGGGCACACCCATCATGGCCTTCACGAGCACGGCCTGTTGTTGTTCGTTCAGGCGTGCATCGGTCATCATACTCATAAAGGAGGTATGCCTCAACCGGTCACGGATGCTTAGCAGCGTCGTGTAACTGAGGTGGGAGTCCAGGGTATCAGCTGCATTGTAGAGGTCTAACAAATGAGGGATATCACCCCCTTGAATATTGTGACCAAGCAACTCCGCCGCAATGCGTTGGATGTGCGGATTCTTATCCAGTAAACCGTCTGCGGCAAAAGAAAGAAACCGAGGATCTATTGCCGGCTGTTCATTCAGGATGCGCAGGGCATGGACACGGACAACTGGTTCGGATGATTGTAAGGCTTTAGCGAGTTGGTCCATGTGCAGTGCCCGCAGGCGGAATAATATCCAGATGCCCTGAACGTAAGATTTTGGATCAGGCGATTTTGCCGATATCATGGTTGTCACCGGTTTTATGGCAGCGCTGCCAACCCGGTCAACGAGCTGGTCGGCGATCATCATACGGGTATTTAATTGCGGGTGGTTGAGGTTGGCGACGAGCGTCCGTGCGTCTGCCTTCGACCAGTCGGTACGTATTGTTTTCGTTTTATCGTTTCCCTTATAACTGATCTTCCAGATGCGCCCACTTTTACGGTCACGGCCGGGGTGGTCAAGCGGTACTTCATAATGCCCGATGATGCGGTTGTAAAAATCCGCGACATATAACGCACCATCCGGCCCCATTTTTACATTCACCGGCCTGAACCAGGGATCGTTGCTGATCAGAAAGTCCTGCTGGCGCTTGCTTTCCGGCGAGGAGCCGTGGAAAGACATCGTATTGCGGTTGATCCTGCACGTGACCACGTCGCCGGAATAAAAGCTGTTCTGGTATTCCTTCGGGTACTGGTCACCGATATAATAGACCAGGCCCGACAAGGCGGTCGATCCCAGTTCATAGCCCATCATTTCCGGTGCGAAGCCTATGCCGGGTGCTTTCTTACCAAAGTGGGGATAGTCGCCGCCTTTGATCAATTGATAGATTGGTTTGGTATGACAGTCGATCGAATAGAGATATCCCCATTCGTCAAACGCGTAACCAAATGGATTTACGCGGCCGAAGGTGGTTTGTTCCACGCGGCTGCCATCTATTTTAAATCGAAACGTATTGCCGGAGGTCATGGTAATGGAATCGCCGTCGGTGCCGGCGATGGTGGAGGTATTGGTAAAGCCATGGCAAGCGTGCACCCAGCCATCGAAGCCGCGGATCAGGTTGCTGACCATGCCATGGGTATCGCGGTGGCCGAATTCGCCGAAGAGTTCTTTTTGTTGATCGGCCTTGCCGTCGCCGTTGGTATCGGTAAAGCGATAGACAGCGGGAATGCTGTAGGCGATGGCGCCGTTTTGTACGGGAATGATACCGATCGGGATATTTAGGCCGTCTGCGAAGTGCGTGAAGGTGTCTGCACGCCCGTCGCCGTCTTTGTCTTCGAGGATGGTGATGCGATCTTTGCCTTTGCCTGAATCTGCGCCCAGCGGGTATTCCGCGGATTGCGTTACCCATAGCCGGCCCGCGGCGTCGAAATCAATGTTCATCGGTTTGCCGATGTCGGGTTCGGAGGCAAAGAGTGTCACTTCAAACCCTTTGGGTACCGTAAAGCCCACCAGTTCCTGTTCCGGCGTTTGGAACTCGGTGGTGCGCACGTGTTCCGAGAATTTTTCCGGCGGCGTTACCGTGATGTTGTTTGGCGATTGCGGACCGTTGCACGCAAGGAGCCAGAGCGTAGCGGAACAAACGCATGTTGAGAGACGGAGGGCATTCATTGGCGGGGGAGTTAAGAAGGCAATCAGCTATCAGCAATCAGCAATCAGCTATCAGCAATCAGCTATCAGCTATCAGCTATCAGCTATCAGCTATCAGCAATGCCATTAAAGATATACATTTGAAAGTATATTTTAAGCGTTGTTATATCGATCCCTTTTATTAATCTGAAAAAACCCGCGGCGCGCTCTGTCGGCCTTGCAGGCCTTGCTTTAGATATCCATCTTACACAGGCCTGCAGCCTGTGCTCTTGTCTCCCGGCCTTTCAGGCCTGAAGCACAAACAGATTAGCTGCATTTAATAGTCTGCAAACACATATAAACTACCAATCATAAACTACAAACAATACATGACAAACGATAAATTACAAACCACAAACTCCAAAATACAAACTCCAAAACAAAAACTCTAAAACAAAAACAACAAAACACAAACTACAAAACACAAACAACAAACAACAAGCCATAATCACAAATC
>JBBSSY010000142.1:0-7604 GCA_038241595.1 Chitinophagales bacterium
CTGCGGTTTTGGTGATTTCGCGGAAGAGGGGGCTGCGGGTTAACAGCGCCGACGCCCATGTATAAGTTTGCTTAGCATCTTTCACGTCTACTTTTAGCAATTGATCTGTCCGCACGTTAAGCAAAGTTTGCTTTTTCTCGCCAGGCCACCTGACTACTACCGAATCTAACACTTTGGTTTTGCCAGTACCAAAATGTGCCAGGTTCTGGTACGAAGAAAGATAGCCCCTGTAAGGTGTGTTTTCATAAGACTGGTGGGTTGTGCCATCGTAATAAATATCTATCCAGGTGCCGATGCCGTTCAGGTTGTTATGATCGCCGATGCATGTTACCTGCAGGTAGTGTGAAGCAGTATCGTCTTTTTGACGGAGTTTGTTTTCGTACAAAAAAACCTCGTCATTGATATTGTTGATAACTATATCCATGTCGCCATCATTGTCAAAGTCCGCATAGGCGGCGCCGTTAGAGAAGCTGGGTGTGGTTAGTCCCCAGTTGGCGGTAATATCTTTAAAGCCGGTTCCACTAATGTTTTTGAAAGCATAATTCGCCAGCTTAATTTCGGGTATCTTTTCCAGCAGTTGCAGTGGAGATTCGCCTGCTGTCGCTGTCTGGCGGTATGCGATAAAATCATGATCGGTTACGTCCCTGGGAAATCCGTTTGTAACGATCATGTCACGCAGACCATCGTTATCAAAATCGGTTATCAGCGGTGTCCAGCTCCAGTCTGTCTGGGAGGTACCGCTCATAAAACCAATTTCACTAAAAGCAGGGGCGCCAACAGAATCTTTTTCGAGTAACCTGCGACCCTGGTTCAGTTGCAACGTGTTTCGCACGTATTGATATTGGTTCCCATACATATCAAAGTTTTGGTAAGTATTATAGTTATTCGAATTCAACATCATCTTTTTACGGTAGTTGTCTTTTGGGTTCATGTCCAGCTCAACGATGTCAGACAACCCGTCGTTGTTGATGTCGATGATATCCTGCCCCATGGCATTATAGGAGGTGTGTTTAAAATATTCTTTTGATTGATTAGAGAAGGTTCCATCATGGTTGTTGATATACAGAATGTTGTCAGAAAGGAAGTCATTGCTTACATAAATATCTTTCCACCCGTCCTGGTTCAGGTCAGCGATAGTGGCGCCATGCCCGAAACCGTCGAAAATGATGCCGGCTTGTAAAGAGACGTCAGCAAAAACAGGGTGTTGAAGCGTGGAGTCCCAGTTGTTTCTGTATAACCTGCCTTTGCTTCTGTTGGGGGCATTACCGGTAGTTTTGCCAAACTTGTTTTGGTTACCCGAAGAAGCCGAATTCACGGTCAGGTACATGTCGAGATCGCCATCATTATCATAATCAAAAAAGCTGGCCATGGTGGATTGAGCGCTTGCATCAAGTCCATATTCTGTGGCCATATTTTTAAAAAGGGGCACACCGGCTTGGTTTGTTCCCTGGTTGAGATATAAGATATTGGTTCGTTTCATTGAATCGCTGAAGATGGTATTACAGATATAGATGTCGAGTCGGCCATCATTGTTGATATCTACAACGGCCACGCCTCTTGCCCATCTTCCGAGCCCATCTACGCCGGCGGCACCTGTAATGTCTTCAAATTTAAAATTGCCCTTGTTAAGGTATAACTTTGAGGGCACCATGTTGCCTGTGAAATAGATATCTTCTAATCCGTCGTTGTTAAAGTCTCCAATGCCAACGCCCCCGCCATTATACAGGTTTACGAGGTCCATAGGATTAACCGAATCGTTCTCGGTTATCTTATTATTGAAATGTATGCCTGATTTAGCGGAAGATATCTTGCTAAACAGGGTAGGATTACTGTTGCAGGCTGCCAACAAACTTATCAAGAGCGTAAAAAATAATATTCTTAAAACGATCATAACTGACATTTCACCCGTTAAATGGTGAGGTAAAAGATATAAAAAAAGGCGCCATTTTAAGGAGCCTTTTTTTATTTAAAGATGTAAAACACTATTCAGGTAGCTGCCACCAGTTAAATCTCTTGCACAGGTGCTGGCAGCTGGTAGTTGTTAGTCATTAATATGCCGGGTTCTGTGTAAGGTTTGGATTTAAGCCGATTTCAACCTGCGGAATTGGGTACAAATCACGTCCTGCGGGAATGGTTACATTGTAGGCTTTCTTCACAAAATCAATCGCAACGCCAGCCCTTCTAAGGTTGTAAAAAACGGAGTATTCGCCCGACAGTTCATGACGGTATTCGCTGTAGCACATTTCTAACGGATCAGTTATTGGCGCGGTGCCGTCGCCATCCTGCATGATGGCCGGAGCTGTTCCTCCCCAGGCGCGGTTCCTGACTCTCTGGAGGGTAGCCTTGGAACCTGCGGCATCGTTCAGACGCGCCTGGCATTCTGCTTTGCTGATCAGCACTTCAGCATACCTTAATAGGATCTGGTTCTGTGCGCCAAAAATTGTTGAGTTACCGGAATTGGCATCAAGGTTTGGATCACGCCACATTTTAGCGCAATAATATCCCGAACGTAACTGCGTTGCATCTGACCCTAACCATGGCCGTGCTTTAGTGCCACATGTGTTGATAATCTTGCCATCAACCCCGGTGTATTTGGCCTTTACAACAGGGTCGGTACTTGCGAAACCGGCTTTTACCAACGGGTAACCCGAGATACCGCCTCTGCCAATGATACCCGGACTAACGGACGAGTCGCCGGGACCGATAACTGTGGCCAGTTTGCGCTGATCGCCTGCCTGGTAGGAAGTGTACAGACCGGGGTTAGCGTAATCATAACCGAAGTTTGAGACTTCTTCGGGCCAGCTAAAATCGGAGATCCATGCTACTTCGTTTCCAGCGCCCCAGCTTTGCGTTCCTGCTACCACGAACTGCACTTCAAAAAGTGATTCCTGGTTATTTTGTTTGTCGTATTCGTTTACGTCTATAAACCTTGGCATGAGGCTATGATGTCCTTCGATCTGGTTAAATGCAGCCAGCGCGCCAGCGTAATCTTTTAACCACATCTGCGCGGCACCCAGGTATCCCAGCGCTGCTCCTTTGGTTGCGCGCCCAAGGTCAGACTTCGCATGTGTCCAGGGCAACAATGCTGCGGCAGCTTTCAAATCGGCTTCTACCTGCCTGAAGACAGAGTCTTGTGACGACCTTGGTGTCAAGCCAAGGTTGGCACCGGTTTTTAATTCCAACGGCACACCGCCAAAACTTGCAGCGAGATAATAATAAGTCATACCACGGAGAAAATATATCTCGCCGTTTAAGCGGTTTGCCAAAGAATCATTAAGTACACCTTTGGCCCTCATATCGGCAATAATTGGTAATGCTGAATTAGCCCTGGCGATACCAATAAAAGCACGTGACCAAAATACCTGGATTGCGCCAAAATCGGATTTTATGGAATAGGTGTTGTAGAACCTGTCATTGCCCCAGTTAAAAAAGTCGTGCGACTGGAAGTTGGCATAATACCACATTGACTTTTTTAAAAGGTCAGCATTCTGGTAGGTGTCATAGATGGCATTTACAAGGGCGATGCCATCAGCCGACTTGCCGAACAGTACCTGCGCGGTAGGATGTTGTGAATCTGTTAGAGACAAAAATCCTTTCTTGCAGCTTATCGGTATTATCAGTGCCGAGCAAATGGCGATTGTAAAAAAGAATTTAATATTTTTTTTGATGCTCATATACTTTTTTTTAATCGGCGCTTGTTAAAAGGTTACGTTTAAACCCAGCGTGTACAATTTTGAATTAGGATAGGTTCCGAGGTCAACACCTGAAGCAGTTGGATTTTTGTTTCCACTCGCGTCAGAGGGTAGACCAATTTCAGGGTCAAGGCCTTTATATTTTGTAAGGGTAAACAGGTTTTGTGTAGAGATGTAGATTCTCATCCTGGAAATAGAGGCCCTGGCCAACGTGCCTGCCGGTAAAGTGTAACCCAACGTCAGGTTCCGGAGGCGCAGATAACTGCCATCCTCCACGTAAACGCTTGAAGCGACATTGTTGGCACTTACATCATCGTTGTAAGTCGTTCTTGCAAAACGGTTAGACGGGTTGGTAGTTGTCCAGCGATTCAGGTAATATTCTTCACTAACATTCTGTATACCTACAAAACCTGGTGCCTGGAAACTTTCAAGCGTTCTTTGCTGATAGTTAAATATCTTATTGCCTACACTTGCATAAAAATAGGCGTTGAGGTCAAACGCTTTGTGGGTGACATCCAGGTTCAAGCCTCCATAGAATTTCGGTAATGGACTTCCAAGACTCGTTCTATCGGATGGCGTAATCTGTCCATCATCGTCCACATCTTTGAAATGACGATCTCCTGGTTTAGTTTTTTGTCCGGTTGTACCCTGGTAATAACCACGTGGTGCTTTTAGATTCAGTGCATCAATTTCGGCCTGCGTTTGGAAAATGCCGAGCGATTGAAAACCAAAAAATTCACCCACCGGCTGCCCGATATTTGTTTCACTAAATACGCTCCATCCGTTGGCGTTGAGCGGCAGGGTGATCAGGTTATCGATAAACCTTGTGTTGTTGTTGATCTTGGTGAGTGAGTTGTTAACCGTCGTGAGGGTTAAGCCGAGATTGTACTGGAAATCTTTGCCGGGGTGGTTATAGTTTACTGCAAATTCAAAACCATGGTTGTCTATGCTGCCAACATTTTGTGTTGCATGATCAAAGCCGGTTTGTGTAGGGGTAGCTATTCTTAACAGGAAGTCTTTTGAAACCTTTTTGTAGTAATCAACGGTTAAGGTCAGCGCGCCTTTTAAGAAAGCAACATCCATCCCTATATCTGTCTGGTCATCCGTTTCCCATTTCAGGTTTGCATTATTAAGTTGTGTAAGCGCTAATCCACCCTGAAAAACTTTGTCAAACGGGTAACCCACGTTGGTACCGGATGAGGCAGGTCCGCCGGAACTGTATTGTGCGAGGTATTGAAATAACCCTATTGCAGACTGGTTTCCTACGCGGCCGTAGCTGGCCCTGAATTTGAGGTCTGAAATAAAATCCACATCCCTCAGGAATGATTCTTCTTTTGCTTTCCAGCCTATCGCAATTGAAGGGAAAACTCCGTACTGGTGCCCAGTATCGAACTTTGAAGAACCATCTCTTCTAACAGTTGCGGTAATAAGATATTTGTCGGTAAACTTATAAGTAAGCCTGGCGAACTGTGAGGCAAAAGTGAAAGAATGTTGACCGCCGAAAGCGGTAAGATTTTGCACCTGGCTAAGATCACGGATAGCGTTGCTTGGTAACCTGTCACCGCTGCCGCCAATAAAACGGTTGGTATTTTTTTGTGCTGAATAACCGCCAACAAAATTTATAGCATGGTCACCGAAAGTTTTGTCATAAGAAACGGTATTTTCCCAAAGCCAGTCAAAAGTGTTGTTGGCGTTTTGTGAGTACACGCTGTTTTGATTTGGACCACCCAGTCCATATTGCTGGTTAGAGCGATCATCGGTTGGCTGGAAATAATAACCCGAAAAATCAGTAGCGTTTACGCCAAGATTTGTTTTGACTTTCAGTCCGCTGATGATGGTCGCTTCCAGTGATGTGCTGGCCAAAAGATAGTTAGAAAGGTTTTTATAATCGTTGTTCTCTATCGTGTAAACAGGATTGTTCCAGCTTTTGGTGTAGATGTTAACCGGGTTAAAAAAGCCATAGTTACCATTGTCGTCTTTCACCTGGTCGGTTAGTTTATTACCTGTTAGTGTTGGTATCAGGGAAGTAAGTGTTCCGAGTGAACCTGTTCCAAAAGGATTGTTACTATCCTGTCTTGAGTATTTGGCGCTGGAAGATGACTTGAGCCATTTGTTAATCTGGTAATCTATGTTCAGGCCGAGATTTGCTCTTTTAAAGTAGGATCCGAGTACGATGCCTTTCTGGTCAAAATAACCTGCGGAGAATGAGGATTGAATTTTATCGTTTCCACCTCTTACCGCGATATTGTAATTCTGTTTCAGGCCAGTGCGGTAAACAGCATCCTGCCAGTCAACGTTGCGGAGCGATGCCGGGTTGCTCCATTCCGGCAGGGGCGTGAAGCCGCCTTCCAGTCTTGCGTTTTCGTTAGCCAGGGTGGCCCATTGTTCGCCATTTAATACCTTATAAGTTTTTGGCTTTGATTGTATGGAAGTATATGCATCCAACGAAACCTGTATACCCTTTTTACCACCACGTTTGGTGGTGATGATAACAACTCCGCTCGCGGCTCTAACGCCGTAGATAGCGGTGGCCGATGCATCTTTTAATATATCTATTGTGGCGATATCACTTGGATTGATATTGTTAAGACCTCCCTGGATGGGATAACCGTCTACAACGTATAAAGGGTCGTTATTACCAAGACTGCCGACCCCCCTGATAACTACGGTCACGCTGTTTCCCGGGGCACCATCATTGTTGGTGACCTGCACCCCGGAAGCGCGACCCTGGAGGGCCTGGTCGATGCTTGTAACGGGCACTTTAGCAATGGTTTCGGCAGTTACACTGCTTACCGAACCGGTAAGGTCCTTCTTTTTTTGAATACCATAACCCACCACTACAACCTGGTCGAGTTGTGTGGCCAGGGATTCCATCTGAACGGTGATGGTCTGGCGGTTATTAACCTTCACTTCAAGGTCAGAATAGCCGATGGCAGTTATTAATAAAGTTGCCGTCGGGGAGGCTGCAATGGAGAAGTTGCCTTTGTCATCAGTTTGGGTAGCCGTGCTGAGTCCTTTGACCTGTACGGTTACGTTTGCAATGGCGGTATCGCCGGCCATCACTTTGCCTTGTACCCTGGTTGTTACCTGGGCGGAAAGGTTGATTGAAAATAACAGCAGTGTTAAAAACGAGAGTGAAAATTTTAAGCGGGAAAGACGGATAAACAATTCCTGGAGATGTTTAAAGGAATTGATCCTGGCCGATGCCGGATGGTTTCTATTGGTCATAAGCAGAGCATTTGAAATATTTAACAATTAAATTTAATATTAATAATTGTTAGTTTGACATTTTAAATTAACAAAGTGGAAAAATAATAGTTATTCGCCGTGTGTTTTCCGGGAATTCCTGGTGTGCAAAATGCTATGCGAAAATTCTGTTTAAGCATGGCTGTACAGGAAGGTTGTTTTTTGGAACAAAAGAGGGATATTTTTGATTTTCGTTAAGACGAACGAAGACTACAAATTGTGTGATTTCTTGATTTTTGTTCCCTGGCTTAAGGACTACCAAGTATTGGACGTTTTAATTTTGTCGTTTGACGGGAACCGAGGTGGGTAGCATCTCTGCCTAGATAATTTCGGTTCCGGCGGAACGGCCGAATGACGAATTGGGCGACGGCTCCTGTTCTGATAATTAACCTATTCTACGTTGGGCCGGGACTGACTAAAAAGCATTTAATCTAACAATATTTCGCATTTTAAAGCCCAACCTCACAGGTTGACCCTGATTGAATAAATTCTGTCTTACTCCCTTTTTAGTCAGCCCCAAATTCAATTTTTTCGTTTTCTCAACCCACCTGTCGTTCCCCTGGAACGAAGAATGCAGATTGTTTGATGTTTTAATTTTTCGTTACCGGCGGAAGAAGAAATACAAATTGTTGGAAGTTTTGATTTTCTCGTTTCAGCGGAACGGCC
>JBBSSY010000143.1:0-7599 GCA_038241595.1 Chitinophagales bacterium
CGCCGATGTGATCGGTCTGGCCATATGCAGTGGTGCAGATGAGGAGACTGGCGACTATTAAATAGCGGGACAATGGTATGATTTTCATAAGGAAGACAGTTTCGGGCAAAAGGTTTTATTCACACCAAAACTATAATAAATTGCCCGATAAATTGCAGGAGACCCTACCTGCGCGGTCGCCATTATTTATGTTCAGCTACCCACACCGCACCATGGTGGCTGTGAGACAACAGGGAAATGTTTTTGGCGTATTTTTATGACCCGGTGGCAGTAAACAGCCACAGAAGATATGACAAGACCACGCAACGAGCAGGAACCCGTTATCGACAGCATCTTTGACAAAGAGGATTTTACGAAAGACCTGCTCTCCCTGTCGGAATATGATCATTGTACATTTAATGGCTGCGATCTCTCAAACGCTGACCTGACAGGCTTTTCGTTTATTGACTGTGCTTTTACCAGTTGCAACCTAAGCATGGCGCTTTTAAAGGGAACGGCCATGAAAGGGTTGACATTCAGTAACTGTAAAATGTTGGGACTACGTTTCGAAGACTGCATGACATTCGGGCTTTCCCTGCGCTTTGAACAGTGCGTACTTTCCTATTGCTCCTTTTACCAGGTTAACCTGAAAAAAACGTTGTTTACCGATTCCCAGCTGAACGAAGTCGATTTCAGCCAGGCCAACCTCGCAGGCGCTGTGTTTGACCGGTGCGACCTGGCCGGTGCTACATTTGAAATCAGCATCCTGGAGAAAGCTGACCTGAGAACATCCTACAATTATTCCATCAACCCGGCCACCAACCGCATCAAAAAAGCCCGGTTTTCATTGTCAGGCATACCGGGTCTTTTAAACGCCTTTGACATCGACATTCACCGGAACGCCTGAAGGTTTGTTCCGAAATCATGCGCCACATTGCACGATTCCCAAACTGGTTGCATACAACGCTTAAGCGCGCTCCTGTTAAATTGACGCTATCTCCCCGACCCTTGTCTGTAAAGTTGATCTTTCTCTTATCTTTACCCTCACTTTTAAACAAATAAAATCAGACAATGATATTTAAAATTCTGCCTGCAGTCATTGCAGTAGTAGCCATGGCCGGCACCGTACCCGGCAGCTTCGCGCCCGGCAAATCTATTGCGTTTGGCCAGGATACCAGCATCGCGCCCGTGGAAACAAAGCCGGCAAACAGCACGTACCAACCCGCATTTGAGGGCCAGACCCGGATCGATGGTGTTAAAACGGCAACCGCCTACGAAGGTAAAGTACTAACCAGCGATCTCAAAGGTCCGTGGTCTATTCACCCCCTTCCAGACGGCAGGTTCCTGATTACGCAGAAAGCCGGTACCATGCGCATCGCCAAACCAACCGGCGAACTCAGCGAACCGATTACCGGCTTGCCTGAAGTGAATTCTGCAGGGCAGGGCGGTCTACTTGGCGTAACCATCGACCCGGCTTTTGCTCAAAACCGCATGATCTACTGGGCATTCTCCGAGAAAAAACCGGACGGGAACCTGACGGCAGTTGCCAAAGGCAAACTGTCTGCTGACGAAAAAACCATCGAAAACGCCAGCGTTATCTACGAAGCCACCCCTGCCTTCAACAGCAACGCTCACTATGGCGGCCGAATCCTTTTTGATAAATCCGGCAACCTGTTTGTAAGTACGGGGGAACGCTCCGACAAGAAGTCCAGGCCGCAGGCACAGCAGATCAATTCTGCGCTTGGAAAAATACTGCACATCACCAAAGAAGGCAAACCGGCACCCGGCAATCCGTTTCTAGGGAACGCGAATGCACGACCGGAACTGTATTCTTACGGCCACCGCAACGTAGAGGGTCTTGCCATCAACCCGGCTACCGGGGATCTATGGGAACATGAGTTCGGTCCAAGAGGCGGCGATGAGCTAAACCTGATCCGCCCAGGCAAAAACTACGGTTGGGCGACCATCACCTACGGCATCGAATACAGCGGTGAAAAAGTGGGCGAAGGCATCCAGCAAAAAAGCGGTTTGGAGCAACCGGTATATTACTGGGACCCCGTGGTGTCACCGAGTGGCATGACCTTCTATACAGGCAATAATATGCCCGAGTGGAAAGGCAACCTCTTCATTAGCTGCCTGAGCGGCATGCATGTCGCCCGGCTGGTCATAAAAAACAATAAGGTTGTCGGAGAAGAAAGGCTGTTGGCTGGCGAGGGCCAGCGCTTCCGGGACATTACGCAAGGCAAGGACGGCGCATTGTATGCAGTGACCGACCAGGGAAGACTATATCGCATCGCGAAAAAATAATTTACCTGGTACAGGTTAATAAAAAAAGCGGCTGAGAAAATTCTCAGCCGCTTTTTTTATGGAATCTTATTACTGTCACCCATCGAAAAAAATGAATGTTGTCTGGGGTATATATCTACTTCAGATTCGGGTTCAGCGACACATCCGAGTAAGGTAACGGGAACCAGTAGTCGGACTTGGTAATGGGGCCGATCGGTTTCAGGTCATCGGGGTGTTTATTCGCGTTGGCCTCTTCCACTCTCTCCAGGCGTACCAGGTCGAACCAGCGGGTTCTTTCACAGGCGAATTCCCAGGCGCGTTCCTGTACCACCTGGTCGGCAAACTGCGTGGCGCTCAGGCCGTCGGCGAGCGTCAGTGCCTTTGTACCAGCCGCCCGGCCGCGCAGACGAACCAGGTTCAGGGCATCGTAGGCTGCCTGGTCAGGACCGGCGGTACCTCGTGCTTTTGCCTCTGCGTAAATGGTGAGTACATGGGGGTAGCGCATCATCACTGAAGGCAGCGAAATGCTCGAGGTAAGTATTTCACCCTTGATGTACCATTTCTGGTAATATGGATGTTTGGTCAGGCTGTTCTGCCACGTAATTTTGGCGGTACCCGGCCTTCCGAATTCGGTGCGGAAAGTAGCCGTCTTGCGCGGGCCTTCCGGGAAAGCGTTGAAGAAATTAATCTCGGCAAACATATCGTCCCAACCGCCTTCTTCACCCGGCATCGTGGTATTGCCATAGGTGGCATTGGCCGTTCCACTGCCCGCCGCGAAACCGTTTATCTGGAACACGGACTCTGCAGTGCCGTTTACTGCCGGGTCGTTTTCAAATACCGCCGCAAATGTCGGCAGCAGGTCGAAACCGTAAAGGGCCTTATTGTCGATCACTTCCTTGGCTTTGGCTGCGGCCAGGTCGTATTTGTCCAGCTGTTTTAACGGCCAACCGGCCATCGTCAGGTAAACATCTGAAAGGAACGCTTTTGCCGCACCCTTGCCCGGCCGGCCCCAGTCGCGTTTAGCATTCGGCAGCAGTATCTCCGCCTGCTTCAGGTCAGATACGATCAGCGCATACACCTCAGCGGGAGTCGACTTCTTCACAGTCAGCAAAGTGTCTGAATATTCACCTGCAGTCACCAGCGGGATGTTGCCATAAAAGCGCGTGATCCAGTAATAGGAAAAGGCACGGATGAAGTAAGCTTCGCCGGCAATGATATTGATCGTTGCCTTGGTGCCCACGGTGATTGAATAATTATTAATGACGTTATTAGCGCCCTGTATCGCCTTGTAGCAGCCGTTGTATACGGCGCCCGAGCGTTGATTGGTCGCAGGAACGTTAAACTGGTCAAATTCGCGCCAGTCGGCTTTGTTGCTGCCGGGATGCGTGGTAACATCATCGCCTCCAAGGACCGCTGCATTGGCAGATGGATGTAAAAATCCCCAGCTCCATTGCTGGCCGAGGCCTTTGTAGGCACCCGTTAGTGCGGCTTCTAGCCCGGTCTGCGTGGTCAGCACATCCGTGCCGTACAACAGCGCCTTGGTATCTTCTTCCAGGTAACTTTTCTTACAGCCGACCACCAGGGTAACCAGGGCGACTGCGATCAATAATGGTAACTTTTTCATCGTTGTGTATTTAATAATTTAGAAAGCAAGGTTTACCCCCAGCGTAAATGTTTTGGCGTTCGGATAGGCGCCATAATCGATCCCAATCGCGGTGTCGGTGTTGGCTCCCACGTTGCTCGCTTCGGGGTCAATGCCTTTGTATTTGGTAATAGTCCAGAGGTTGGTGGCACTGCCAAATACTTTAAGACTAACCTTGTTGGCCGATTTGCTCAGCGGAATATTGTATGCCAGGCTAACATTCTTCAGCCTGATGTAACTGCCGTCTTCCAGGAACCTGCTTGACTGCGTGTAGGGCTGGTAGGTGCGACTGAACGCCGGTATATCAGAGGTTTCATTGCCAACCCTGTAATAATCTTTTATTTCATTCAGCGTTGGCTGGCGTGCATCGCCTGAACCGGACAGCGCCGCGGCGCGGGTGTAGTTGAGTTTATCTACGCCAAACACGCCCTGGAAAAACACGTTGACGGTGAGCGCCTTGTAGGTAACGGTATTGTTCCAGCCGCCAGTTGTTTTTGGAAAGGCACGGCCCATGATCTGGAAATCATCCGTGGTAATGGCATTGTCACCGTTTACGTCCTGGTAATGCGGGTCACCCGGGAAACGCCCCTGCAGGGCCGCTTCTGCCGCATCCTTGGGTTTAAAGGTGCCGAGGTATTTCAATCCCCAGTATGAACCCAATGGCTCGCCCGGAATCAGCATGAACTCGTTGGTGGTCGACATACCGCCGCCGACACCGGTGCCGGTTCCTAACCTTGGCAAGTCGCCGAGGCTCACCACTTTGTTTTCCACGTTTGAAATATTAAAATTGCTTACCCAGGTTACCCGATCGTTCTGGATGATATTGGCGCCGATGGAAAGCTCGATGCCTTTGTTTTCAATTTTACCCACGTTTCTTGTCTGGCTGCCGCCGCCGGCATAGCTTGGCAGCGCCACGTTCAGCAGCAGGTCAGTAGTTGATTTGGTGAAGACATCGGCTTCCACCCGTAGCCGGCCGCCAAAGAATCCCATTTCCAGGCCAATGTCATTTTGCGTTGTAGTTTCCCATTTAAGATTTGGATTGCCGGGGTTGCCCTGGTAAATACCCGATACCACGCCGGCGTTGTTGAACGCCACAACGGGTGAGGTATTGTAACGGGAGATGGTGGCATACGGCCCTATCGCCTGGCTGCCTGTTTTGCCCCAGCTGCCCCGTAATTTTAAATTGCTGAAAATATTCAGGTCCTGGATGAACTGTTCTTCAGACAATCTCCAGCCCACTGCCACGGACGGGAAAACGCTGTATCGATTGCCGCCTTCGAATTTGGAAGAGCCGTCTCGCCTAACCGCTGCCGTGAGGAGGTATTTGTCTTTGTAAGAATAATTCGCCCTGCCCAGCAGGGAGAAGAGGCTCCACTTCTGGAAATCCGCACCGACCACCGATGCCCCGTTAGGACCAATGTTATTGTAGCCCAGCTGGCTCGGGAAGCGGATGCTGTTGGCGGTGGCGGAAAAGTTGTTATCGGTAAACTGTTGTGTCTCCAGTACCGCTACCGCGCTGATATTATGTACTCCTTTAAAGGTGCGGTTGTAGTTGAGCGCGTTGGTATTCTGCAGCGTCAACTGTTCGAACGTGCTGCGTGTGGCACTCGGGTTGTTGTTGGAGACGCGCTGTCCCTGCAGGGTCGAATTCAAGCCGTTGAGGTAGTTGACGGCATATTGCAGGTCGATGGATAATCCCTC
The DNA here is from genome assembly GCA_038241595.1 of Chitinophagales bacterium. Lineage (GTDB taxonomy): Bacteria > Bacteroidota > Bacteroidia > Chitinophagales > Chitinophagaceae > JADCRZ01. The sequence continues at coordinate 5,609 of JBBSSY010000143.1, forward strand.
GATCGGCAGCTTGTAATTGACGCCGCCTATGGTATTAAAGGTACTTTGCACCTGGTCGGCCAGGCGGTCGTTTAGCAGGTCGAGCGGATTTCGGCTAACCGAACCCGTCACATCCACAAATGTCGGCAGCCCGTCAGGGCCATAGGCCGGGGTGGTGGGCGCCCAGGAGATCGCCTGCACAACCGGGGTGTTGCCATTGCCGTACAAACCGGTGTTGTGATTTTTCAGCCGCGTGCCGGCAATGTTGAGGCGGATGGAAAGGTTTTTATTGACTTGCGAGGTGAGGTTCGAGCGCAGGATATACCTTTTGAAATCGGTATTTTTTATAATGCCTTTCTGATCGAGGAAATTGCCGGAGATCAGGAAGGTCGTTTTTTCGCTGCCGCCTGAAAGGGTCAGCTGGTGCTGCTGCCCGATGCCGTTGCGGTAGATCAGGTCCTGCCAATTGGTACCGCCGTTCTTGCGGAAATTGTCGATCTGCGCGGCGGAAAATGGCGGGGTGGTACCGGTACCCTTTGCGCGGGCGTTTACGATCTCTGCGAAATCGGCGGCATTCATCACATCCAGCTTTTTGATCACTTGCGACTGGCTAAACTGGCTTTCGTAGTTCACGCGGAAATTACGTGTCCCTTTTTTGGTGGTGATGATAACCACGCCATTGGCCCCGCGGCTGCCGTAAATGGAAGTGGAGGCTGCATCTTTTAGTACCTGGATGGATTCAATGTCGTTGGGGTTAAGGGTATTGAAATCGGCCCCGACATAACCGTCCACTACGTACAAGGGATCGTTGTTGCCGAGTACCGAATTGGCACCCCGGATCCTTATTTTTGCATCGCCGCCCGGTGCGCCGCCCGCCTGTGTTACCTGGACGCCGGCTGCACGTCCCTGCAACACTTCCGATATACGGGCGACCGGTTGCTCATCGAATTCTTTGGTCGATATCGTAGAGACCGCGCCGGTAACATCTGTTTTGCGTTGCGTGCCGTAACCGACCACGACCACGTCTTTGAGTATCTGTTGATTTTCGGTGAGCTGAATATCGACCGCACCGGAAGCCGTGAGCGGCACTTCTTTCAGATCATGCCCTACAGAGGTAAACACCAGCACCCCGCTGCGCTGCGTGGTATTCAAAGTATACTTGCCCGCGGCATCAGTGACCGTGCCGACCGATGTGCCTTTCAGTTTAACGCTTACGGCCTCGAGCGGCTGGCCGTTGAGATCCGTTACGATGCCGCTTACCGGGTTGAGCTGTTTCTCACCGGGTTGTGAAAAAACGGGCATAGTGGTTACCGCGAAACAAAAAAAGCAGAGATAATAAATAAGCAATTTCCTTTTCATGAATGTGCAATTTGATTTTTGGTGTATATAATAATGAGAATAATTATATGGATGATATGACTGGCATAGCATCATATCCATTGCGAAAGGCCGGGTAAACAAAACAACGGTCGGCATTTGGAGCAAAAGCATCGAAGCGCAAAAAAGAAAAAATCTTTTGAATCAAATTCCACCCGGTGCGGTTGGAGGTAGGGGTAACAGGTTGGGGCAAGAACGCATCTTTCATAAGCAATCGTTATAAGCATTGGCAAGCAATAGTCGTTTCGTCAATTTGGTTCCTCATACTTTTCGCTGCAGGCAGCGTTCAATATGGTTACGCATCCATGGGTAATGGAACGTTTAACAAAATGAATGTAAAACAATTACCGGGATTCAAATCATTTTATCTGGGAATTCCGAGAAAATGTAAAGGAATGGCATCGCTCGTTTGGCTGGGACTCGAAATAATAAGCAATTCGCGGATTTCCGCCGTTCCCCCGCCTCCCCTACATCCGGTGCCTTCATCCTTGAATATCCGCTACGTTCAACTACATTCGGCACGAAAAGCATTATTACCAGGGGGTAAATCGGTGTTTAGGGAAAGACTACCAGGGATTTCTTGCACAAAGAAAATTTCAATAAATTGCAATCATGAAAACGGTACAAGAGTTATA
>JBBSSY010000144.1:0-7591 GCA_038241595.1 Chitinophagales bacterium
AACTATACGATTATTGCGGGAGAGGGCAGGCATCACCAATGCAAACTTCCCGGTGGTAGCGGATGCCTATCTTAGAAATACGTATTACGCCGGTATCAATGACGCGGCACTTCTTGAAATACGGCGGGAACGGGGCATCGAATTATCCCTGGAAGGTTTCAGGTACGACGACCTGATGCGTTGGAAACTTGGTGACCTGTTGACGAAACCTGCTGATGGCCTGTATGTGCCTGCCTTAAATGTTTTGTATGACTTAAATGAAGACGGAGTGAGTGATGTATCTTTTGTGAGAGCAGTACCGGCGAGCCCGGTAAAAGGCGTGGTCTATTTCGTGGTAAATGGAACGCAACATTATCTTACAGAGAATACCAGTGGAAACCTGATCGTGCAGAACAACCTTACGCGCGTATTTAAAGATTTTATGTACTTTCAGCCAATCCCGCTGAATGAAATTGTATTGAATCCGCAAATCAAACAAAATACCGGCTGGTAGATCGCCGGCATCCTATTTTTTACTATAAAACTAAGTAGATGAACACGGTGAATCAAACGGACCAGTCCTGGTTAAACCGGGTAGGCATTCCCAAACAGCTTGAATGGGGTTACCTGGGGATACTTATTTTTATGATGGGTGATGGCGTGGAGCAGGGGTGGTTGAGCCCTTACTTGTTGGAACGGGGCATGAGCATCCAGCAATCGGCACTGCTGTTCACGGTGTATGGCATTACCATCGCCATCTCCTCCTGGTTTTCGGGCGTTTTGGCGGAAGGGTATGGTCCTAAAAAAACGATGCTGGCCGGTTTATTTTTGTACATCATCGGCACCATTGGATTCGTTGGCTATGGCTTATCTGCCGATAATTTTGGTATCATGCTGCTTACGTACGCGGTGCGTGGTTTCGGGTATCCCTTGTTTGCCTATTCGTTTTTAGTTTGGATCACGTACAGGAGCCCCCAGCAGAAACTTGGACGTGCGGTGGGATGGTTCTGGTTTGTTTTTACCGGTGGCTTAAATGTTCTTGGCGCATACTATTCCAGCTGGGCCATTCAGCACCTTGGTTACCTGAACACCCTGTGGAGTTCAATTTTTTGGGTAATGGTAGGCGCTTTTTTTGCGTTGGTGTTGAACCGGGCCAAATTTGTTGTAAAAGACAATGCGCAGACCGGGAGCAAGGCGGCTGAACTGGTGAAAGGTTTGACGATCGTACAGGATGAACCGAAAGTTCTATTAGGAGGCATCGTAAGAATAATAAATACAACCGCGCAGTTTGCCTTCCCCGTTTTCCTGCCTACCTATCTGGCAACCTTTGGCTTTTCAACGGCGGAATGGTTGCAGATTTGGGGGACCATCTTTACCAGTAATATTATATTCAACCTTATTTTCGGATTTGTCGGCGATCGGTTGGGATGGCGTAACACCGTGATGTGGTTCGGCGGTGTAGGCTGTGCGCTATCCACCTTGCTGTTTTACTATTCGCCGCAATGGTTTGGCGGCAGTTATTTGCTGGTGATGGCATCCGGCGTTCTCTGGGGAGCCTTGCTTGCGGGATATGTTCCACTGACTGCACTGGTGCCTTCTCTGGTGAAAAAAGACAAGGGTGCCGCGATGGCTATTTTAAACCTGGGCGCGGGACTTCCGGTATTTGTAGGGCCGGCCATCGTCGGGCTCTTTATTGGCCTGGTTGGCAATGAAGGGGTAACCTGGATACTGGCGATTCTGTATGTAGTGAGTGCCGTGTTAACCAAATTTATAACGCTGCCCGACAATGCAAAAACGACCAGCCATGTAAAATCGGGCCTGGCGTTGGATCCCACAACGGCTTAACGGTCGCCTGATCTTTTGCAGGAAGCCGGAATACTGTACGCAGCAATAGTCGCCGGCGCTTACCCGTTAGTCATTAAAAAAAGCAATAACGTTTTATGAGAATATTAGTGACCGCACCTTATACACCGGCCGCACAGGAGAAACTCCTAACGATCGGCGAAATATTATATAAGCCCTGGAAGCCGCATGGAAGGGCCTATCACGAAGCTGAGTTGATTGCGCTCTTGCAGGAAACAAAGGCGGAGGCGTTGATTACCGAGCACGATGACGTAACAGAAAAAGTAATTGCCTTGTATCCTGACTTGCAATTTATAGGTGTTTGTCGGGGCACGCCCTCTAATGTAGCGGTAAGGGCTGCCACGGAAGCAGGCATTCCTGTATTTTTCACGCCGGCGCGCAATGCGCAGGCTGTGGCAGAAATGTTTATCGCCAACCTGGTTACCTTTATGCGCAATACCCTGGCAGGCATCGCCTGGTTAAAAGCAGGTGACTGGGGGGAAGGCGCGCATACATCCTACCTGCAGTTCAAAGGCAATGAACTCGCTGGTAAAACGATCGGCATGGTTGGCTTTGGCGCGGTCGGACAACGCATAGCCAATATGCTAAAAAGCTTTCCCTGCAATATCCGGTTCTATGACCCCTTTATAAAATCACCGGATGATGACTATATTAAAACGACGATCGAAGATGTTTTTAGAAGCAGTGACATCGTTTCCATACACCTTCCTGTAAATGAGGATACGAAGGGCATGATCGACAAAGCATTAATTGCATTGATGAAGCCAGATGCGATCTTTGTAAATACCGCCCGTGCCGTTGTGGTAAACCGTAACGATTTGTATCACGCGTTGGTAAATAAAAAAATACGGGGCGCCGTACTCGATGTATTCGATCATGAGCCGCCAGACGCGCTCGACCAGGAAATCATTCACCTGCCGAACGTGCTGGCCACGCCGCATATCGCCGGCGCAACATTCGAGGTAGAAGACCATCATGCGGACATTATGAATGAAGCGATTTTTGACTGGTTTTTAAACAACAGGTCATCTGCCAGGCTCTTCAATAAAGAGATCTTGTTATCCAATTCTGCCAAGCCGTAATATATGGAACCGCAAAAGGGCTATTTAATCATTGATATCGGTACCGGTAACGTACGTGTCGCGATCACGGACCAATTGGGAAGCGTCCTGCATCTGGAACGCGATAACCTCCATTACAAAAAGGATGCGTTGTATCCCGACGCGCTTTCCTTTGATCCGAATCAATTGTGGGCGCAGGTTGTCGTCATGATCCGGAAGGCGGTACAGATACTCCCCGGCTTGTCCATTGAAGCGATTTCAGCGTCGAGCCAGCGTGAAGGCGTGGTGTTGCTCGATGCGGCGGGAGAGTCGCTGATCGGGCTTTCAAATCATGACCACCGGGGACGGGAATGGGAAGATGACCTGGCGGATAAGCAGTATGTGTATGCACGCACGGGGCGGTATCCCACGTCATTGTTTTCAGCGTTTAAACTGATCGGTATCAAACACCGGCGTCCCGACATTTACCGCCAGTTTTCAACAATGCTCAGCATCAGTGACTGGGCGCAGTACCAGCTTAGCGGTGTTCAAAATTATGAACATTCCCAGGCGTCAGAAACATTGTTGTATGACGTGGAAAAAAAAGAATGGTCCGAGACCTTGTGCGGAATGTTTGGTATTGACAGCAAGGTGCTTCCCCAACTGAGGTCGTCGGGCACTGTGTTAGGCAATATCTTACCCGGATACGCTGCTACACTCAACATCAACCCGCGCGCCGTAGTAGTGGTGGGTGGCGCTGATACGCAGCTTGCCATCAAAAGCACACGGCCATCCGTAGGCGATATCATCATTGTGTCGGGTACAACCACGCCCATCGTAAAAATAGTCAGTGAATTTATTGTCGACGACCAGGAACGCACGTGGACAAACAGGCATATAGACGCCACTAACTTCATCCTGGAAGCCAATGCAGGCGTCACCGGCTTAAATTACCAACGGCTAAAGGAAATCTTCTATCCCAACGAAACCTATGCGGTCATCGAACAGGAATTGGCGGAGCACCCAACCTCCCGTTGTGTTGCCTCGTTGGGATCGCTGGTGGCTGAAGAAAAAACGGCCGTAACAAAAGGCGGGTTCATTTTCAACACACCGGTTCCGTACGATCTTTCACGCGCCAGTTTTGTTCGCGCCACTTTGTGGGACATCGCATGCGCCATTAAAGCCAATTTTAAAATTCTTTGCAGTGTAACCGGAAGTTCGCCCGATTTTGTATGGGCCTGCGGCGGGGGATTCCAAAGTAAATTGCTGCGCCAGTTTATTGCCAACCTGACGGGCAAAAAAGTGTTCATTAGGGCAGGGTATGAACAGGCTTCTGTGGTTGGTGCCGCCCTCGTTTGCAGCGAAGCACTGAATATTCAAGCAGCACAGCACATGGATGTTGAAGAATGCCTTCCTACACCCAGTAAAATGGAAGATGAGTTATACGAAGAGTGGAAACTAGTTCGGAAAGGGTTTCGGGAACGTATTACGAAGGACAACTCATGAACGCGTCATACTTTTTAGGGATAGACATTGGCACGCAGGGAGCACGTGTTGTTTTGATTGACAGTGCGGGCGATATCATTGCCGAAGAAAGTGAAGGGTTCAAACTGAGCAATGAATCCCGTGAAGAACAGGTTCCGATGGACTGGTGGCTTTCCTGCCTGCGGTCGCTGCACCGGTTGGTTGCCAGTGCGCGACAGGTGATTGATGTCGAACTTATTTTGGCGGTCTCCGTCACCTCCACGTCGGGCACGGTGATCCCCCTCGATGCAGATAATATCCCGTTACACCATGCCATCATGTACAGCGACAAACGTTCTGCCAGGGAAGGCGAATTGTGCCGGCAACTGGCACTGGAACATAACGGCGACGGGTACACCGGGTTTAACAGTTCCAGTGGACTGTCGAAGATGGTTTGGTTTGTAAATCAGTACCCGGGCAAGGCGGCACAAATCCACAAATGGATCCATGCCACCGATTATATCATCGGGATGCTTTGCGGCAAATGGGCCATCACCGATTTTACCAATGTATTAAAATCAGGTTTCGACCTCGCCCGCAACTGTTGGCCGGAGTATCTATACAAAAAACTACCGCTCAAAAAAAGCTGGTTGCCAGAAGTACAGGCGCCGGGCGTTCCTGTTTATACTATACGGGCCGGCCTGGCCAATGCATTGGGCCTGCCTGAAACGCTCGTAGTTGTTGCAGGGATGACCGACGGTTGTGCCTCCCAGGTAGCCTCTGGTGCCGTAAACCCGGGGGATTGGAATACGACCATCGGAACCACGCTGGTTGTAAAAGGCGTTACCAGGTTAGCCCTCAAAGACCCGGAAGACAGCCTGTACAATCACCGGCACCCGGATGGGTACTGGATGCCCGGCGGAGCCAGTAATACCGGTGCTGACTGGGTGACCAAAGACTTTGGTAATAACCTGGAGGGTGTAATGGCGCAGGCAGCACAGCTGATTCCTACCCAAAAAATAGCCTATCCCCTTCGCCAGCAGGGGGAGCGTTTTCCCTTTATTGCGCCGGATGCAGTTGGCTTCGAGATGGAAGGAATGTCAGACCCAGAACGGTTTGCCGCAAACATGGAAGGCGTAGCTTACATCGAGCGGTACGCGTATGAAAAAATACAAAAACTGTCCGGCGAGAAAATACACGCGATATACACCGCAGGAGGCGCAAGCAACAGCGATATTTGGCTCGCGATACGCAGCAGTGTGTTGAACCTGCCAATCTATAAAATGAAACATGTCACTGGTGCGTTCGGCGCGGCCATACTCGCTGCTTCCAACACAAAGTTTGCAGGCATCGTGGAAGCCACCAGGGCGCTCACGCAAATCGACAAAGAGGTGCATCCGCAAACTGGGCTGGTCGCAGCGTACAATCGCAATTACGCGCTATTTTTACAAGCTTTACAGGATAAAGGATATTTAAAAAGAGAGGTACATGCTTAACATTTATTTATTGCGGCACGGGCAAACGGCGTGGAACGCCGATGGAAACAGGTATTGTGGACGCACCGACCTTCCACTGACAGAAAAAGGCATTCAACAGGCTGAAGCGGTGCGGGAGCAATTGAAGCAGTATACTTTCGACGGGGTGTATGCGTCACCGCTGCAGCGCGCGCACGTGACCGCACAAATTGTAAGTAACCGGAAAGACGTCGTGGTAGATGATCGCATCATTGAAGCCGATTTCGGCAACTGGGAGGGCAAGTCGAGGGAACAGTTTGTCGCGGAAAATGAAACATTGTGGAACAGCTGGGCAGCCGATCCGGGCGCTACCAGGGCGGGAGAAACAGGCGAAACGGCGACGGAGATCGTGGAGCGTACAGACGATTTTTTTAAAAGCCTTCAATCGAAACATAAAAACGGGAATCTACTGGTGGTCGCACACAATGGCGTCAACCGGTTCTACCTCGCGTATAAGCTGGGTATGGCCTTAAAAGATTACCGCAAGCTTGTACAGGAGAATTCAACCATCAGTATGTTCCAGCTGGATGAGACGGGTGAACTGACCCTGGTACACCTGAATAGCAAATTGTAGGTGTGCATGTCGAACACACCTTGGCAACATTTTGCAACGGCAGGCGCACCAAGGCTAACCGGCGATGAAGCATTTAATCCATTTGATAAACTGACCAATCCGCATGATAAAAAAAATTTTATTCCATTCACTTGTCAACAGGCTTTTCCTGTCCGTGGCCGTGATCATTTGTATGTATCCCTGTCATGTGTATGCGCAAACCAGCAAGCTGCATACTGTGCGAATCAAGAACAGTAAAGACCTGCGTGGTTATTTCGCATATACCGGTCATGATATTCCCCTCATCAGTGGCCACCGCGGCGGCACTACTACGGGTTATCCTGAAAATTGTATCGCCACTTTTGAAAACACGTTGCGGTACACCCCCGCATTTTTCGAGATAGACCCCCGGCTGACAAAAGACAGCGTGGTCGTGCTGATGCATGACGCCACCCTGGAGCGAACGACGACCGGTACCGGGAAGGTTTCCGATTATACCTGGGCCGAATTAAAGAAATTTAAATTAAAAGATCCGGCAGGAAACGTTACCCCTTATGGCATTCCGACACTGGACGAAGTGATTGTATGGAGCAAAGGTAAAACGGTGATCAACCTCGATAAAAAAGACGTTCCGCTGGAGATGACTGCCGCGAAATTAGCGAAGCACAACGCCTGGGCGCACGTTATGCTCACAGTGCACGACGCGCGGCAGGCAAAGTTTTATTATACAAAAAATAAGAACGCCATGTTTTCGGCCTTTGTGCAAACCAAAAAGGCATTGGAAGAATATGAAAAAGAAGGGGTGCCCTGGTCTCATATGATTGCGTATATCGGTCCTACCAACAAACCCGAGAACAAAGAATTGTTTGACTTGTTGCATGCCAGGGGCGTAATGTGTATGATCTCGGCAGCACCAAGCTATGATAAACTGGCCGATGCAGGCGCGCGTGCAACCGCCTACCGGGAGACCATTCAATCGGGCGCGGATATTATTGAATCGGACCTTCCGATCGAAGCGGCAGCAGCCATTCGTTCCCTGGTTCCTTCAAAAAGTGTGAAACAAAAGTATTTTACCCCGGTTACCGGTATCGCCGACGTCGCGCATGACCTGGATAAACAGGCACATCGCGGTGGTCGCGGCCTGATGCCGGAGAATACAATCCCTGCCATGAAAAATG
>JBBSSY010000145.1:0-7558 GCA_038241595.1 Chitinophagales bacterium
CACATCATGGTTGTTCAAAATATATGTACCGGCAGTTGGCGAGTCGAGACAGCCGAGGATATTCATCAGCGTGCTCTTGCCCGAGCCGGATGGTCCCATCAAGGCGACGTATTCGTTTTTTTTTATATCCAGCGTAATGCCCCTTAACACGGAAATGGCCTGTTTGCCCATGTAATAATTCTTGACCAGGTTTTCCAGGTGAATAATGGGTAGACTCATAATGATTGTTCTTTTAAACCGGCGTCGGATGAAGGATTCCTGATTACTTTTGGCACTTTGAAGTAATTGTCGTCTGCCAGCGGTGCGTTTGCGAGTGCCTCGCTTTTTGGCATCGAACCTTGCACAGTGTCTTCGCGGTAGACGTTGACGGCATCTGTCATATGCAGTAAGGGCGCAACGTTGGACGTGTCGAGTTCATTGAGTTTGTCGACAAAACTGATCATGCGTTGCAGGTCTTTTTTGATCTCTCCTTGTTCCGCTTCGTTAAAGGTCAACCGGCTCAGATCCGCCAGGTTTTTTACCATTTCATCCGTCACTTCCATATAAAAGTATAAGTAAACAAAAATAGCGGTTTAGAACGAAATGTCAATAGCGCCCAAACTTTACAACTGCAAACTATTCATATCTTCGCGCTCTTTATGGAAAGGAAGAAACAAATCGTGATGAGCGGCATTCGCCCTACCGGCTTTTTGCACCTTGGCAATTACTTTGGGGCGCTGCAAAACTATGTGCGGATGCAGGAGGAGTATGACTGCTTTTTTATGATCGCCGATCTCCATTCACTGACAACGCACCCCGATACTTCGGCCTTAAAAGGCCATATTTACCGTGTTTTTGCCGAATATATCGCCTGCGGCCTCGACCCTGAGAAGGCCGTGCTATACTGCCAAAGCCATGTTCCCGAAACTTCAGAATTATACCTATACCTCAATATGCTCGCCTATAAGGGTGAGCTTGAAAAAACAACGACATTTAAAGACAAAGTGCGGCTCAACCCGACTAATGTTAATGCAGGTTTGTTGACATACCCAGTATTACAGGCTGCGGATATTTTATTACACCGCGCCGTGCTGGTGCCGGTGGGCAAGGACCAGGAGCAGCACCTGGAGATGTCGAGAAATTTCGCACACCGGTTTAACCAACGGTATCGCGAAGTCTTCCCCGAACCGGCGGCGTTTAATTATGGCAGCGACCTGGTGAAAGTGCCCAGCCTTGATGGCACCGGTAAAATGAGCAAAAGTGAAAATCAATATGCTACGCTATACCTGTCGGATGACGATGACCTGATCCGCAAAAAAGTGATGAAGGCGAAAACGGACAACGGGCCGACGGTGATGAACGCGGACAAACCGGACTTTATTAGTAACCTCTTTTTACTGATGCGGTTGGTGAGCGATCACACCGTTGTTGAAAAATTCGAGTCGGATTTTAATAGCTGCGCCATTCGCTATGGTGTTATGAAAAAACAACTGGCGGAAGATATGGTGCGTTTTGTGGCTCCCATCCGCGAGAAAACGAAATCAATACTGGCTGACGAAAACTACATCCGGCAGGCAATGGAAACCGGCGCGGAAAAAGCACGGGCAAGCGCGCGGGAAACCATGCAGCTGGTGCGTGAAGCGATGGGACTTAATTACTTTTAACCGATTGAAGAATGCTTCGTGGAACGCAAATATATTTTCACATTTCCCGTTTACTAATTTATATTTAAAAATGGCAAAACCTAAGAAACCGAAGCATATTGCTATTGCGGGGAATATTGGTGCCGGCAAAACCACCCTTACGGAAATGCTGAGCAAACACTACAAGTGGATTCCGCAGTTTGAGGATGTGGATCATAATCCTTATCTCAACGATTTCTACGAGGACATGCCACGCTGGAGTTTTAACCTCCAGATCTTCTTTTTAAATAACCGCCTTAACCAGCTGCTCGATATCGACAAAGGAACTGAAACGGTGATCCAGGATCGTACAATTTATGAAGACGCGCATATTTTTGCGCCCAACCTGCACGAGATGGGCCTGATGAGCAAACGAGATTTCTCCAATTATTTTAATTTTTTTGAAACGCTGAAAAAAATGGTGCAGCCGCCAGACCTGCTCATTTACCTGAAGGCCTCGGTGCCTACGCTGGTGGCGCAAATTCAGAAGAGAGGCAGGGAATACGAAGAAAACATCCGCCTTGACTACCTCAAACGCCTCAACGAATTTTACAATAAGTTCACCGAAAGTTACAAAGAAGGACCCATCCTCATTATTGATGTCGATAAGAACAAGTTCGCGGAAGACAATGAACATTTCGGTGAGATCATCCAGCGGATCGACTCGCAGTTGTACGGGTTGTTTTAATGTACTATTCTGACTTAAAGTAATTTCTCCGCGTTCTTCCTGCCCTGGCGTCTCCGTGGTGCAAATTCTTTATCTTCATTTTGCTTTAATACGCGTTATGAAAAATCTCCCGTTAGATCCGCAAATATTTATACAGAACCGCCGGCGATTTATCGAAAAGCTCGACAGCAACGCCATTGCCATTTTTAACAGCAACGACGAACTGCCCATGAACGGCGACGCGCTGTACCCGTTCAAACAAAACGCCGACCTCTACTGGCTCACCGGCATCGTGCAGGAAGACAGCATGCTGGTGCTCTTTCCCGACAACCCCGATGTGAAATACCGCGAAGTGCTGGTATTGGTGCGCCCCAATGAACTAAAGGAAAAATGGGACGGTCACCGCCTGCGAAAAAATGAAGCAGAAGCCATCTCGGGGATACAGACCATCGTATGGCTCGACAGCCTGGAAGCATTGCTGCAACCATGGGTTCATCTCGCGGAAACGATTTACCTCAATACCAACGAGAACGACCGCAAGGCAAACCACGTACCGGTAAAAGACTACCGGTATGTAATGGAAATGAAACAAAAATACCCGCTCCATCACTATAAAAGAAGCGCGCAAATACTGAAGTTGCTGCGCTCGGTAAAAACGGCGGAAGAGGTGGCTGTGATCCAGGAGGCGGTGGATATTACGGAGAAAGCATTCCGCCGGGTACTGCAGTTTATTCAACCAGGCGTTTTTGAGTATGAGATCGAAGCCGAGATTTTCCACGAGTTCCTGCGCAACCGCTCCAGGGGGCCGGCGTATTCAAGCATCCTCGCCAGCGGAGACCGTGCGCGGACACTTCATTATATCGAGAACAACCAGGCATGCAAAGATGGTGAGTTGATCCTGATGGATTTCGGCGCGGAATATGGTGGTTATAATGCTGATCTGACCCGCACGGTTCCGGTCAACGGGGTATTTACGCCGCGGCAAAAGGATGTATATAATGCCTGCCTGCATCTCCACAATTATGCAAAAAGCATCTTGAAACCGGGTATCTCCATTATCGATTATTCTGAAAAGGTAGGTGACGAAGCGACCAGCGAATTCGTCAAATTGGGTTTGCTGTCGCATGCCGATATCAACAACGAAGACCGCGAGAACCGCGCTTACCGCAAATATTTGTATCATGGTATTTCGCACCACCTGGGGATCGATGTGCACGATCTGGGTACCCGCAACGAACCGATCAGGACAGGCATGGTGTTTACGATAGAACCGGGAATTTATATCGAACAGGAAAAGATGGGCATACGCATCGAGAACAATGTCTGGATTACGGAAGACGGAAGCATCGACCTGTTTAAAAATATTCCGATTACGGTAGCCGAAATTGAATCCCTTATGAAAAGACCATGAAGCAAATACCGAACATTTTTACCTTACTGAATTTATTTTTTGGCTGCCTCGCCCTTGTTTTTGCCCTGCAAACGGAATCGATCAATATTTACCAGGGCGATAGCCTGGCGACTAATTTCAACATGCCCGAAAAACTCGTGTTCGCAGCGATCTGTATCTGGATCTCTGCGGTCATCGATTTTCTCGATGGTTTTATAGCACGGTTATTCAAGGCAGAGAGTGAGATGGGCAAACAACTCGATTCGCTTAGCGATGTAGTCAGTTTTGGCGCTGCGCCCGCGATCATTCTCTACCAGTTCCTGCGCCTGAGTTACATGCAGGATGAGGATGCATTCAATACACCGATCATCCTGCTGACACCTGCCTTTATTTTTGCCCTGGCAGGCGCCTACCGCCTGGCCAGGTTTAACCTCGATGCGTCCCAGTCGTATGGTTTTAAGGGCGTACCCATCCCCGCTGCGGGACTGGTAGTAGCGACCCTGCCCATTATTGTGCACTACAATTATTTTGACAGTGCGATCAACGCGCTGTTATTTAATAAATGGTTCCTGTACGCGTTGATTTTGGCAATGAGCTGGCTGATGGTGAGTACCCTGCCGCTGCTGGCGCTCAAGTTTAAAGAGAAAGGCATCGCTAAAAATATGCCGGTGGTTATATTGGCGGTTATTGCCCTCGTTGCGGCGATATTCCTGCGATGGCTGGCGGTTCCGGTGGTGTTCATCTGTTACATTGCCTTATCTTTGATGTATAAAAACAAAGCGACATGACCTTTTCAGTGCAGGTAAAAGTAATGCCATTAAAAGAATTGTTGGATCCGCAGGGCAAGGCGGTGATGGGCGGGCTGGGAAGTCTTGGCTTGCAGGGCATTAAAGACGTCCGCATCGGTAAAAGCATCACCCTTGAAATTGATGCGGAAAACGTCGGGGAGGCTCAGAAAACTGCGGAGGAAGCGTCTAAAAAATTACTTGCCAACCCAGTCATGGAATATTTCGAAATATCCATAAACTGATCAGGCTGCCCTGTCATTTATCATTGTTCACGACCATGGCTAACCGATAATCGTGGTGAGTATAATCTCTTTCCCTGATTGTAGCGACCTCTATTTCAAACTTGTTCCCGCATGCTTTATTTAGTTCCTTCACCCATAGGTAACCTCCAGGACATCACCTTCCGGGCGATCGAAGTATTGAAGAAAGCGGACCTTATACTGGCAGAAGACACCCGTACGTCTTCGTATTTGCTTACCCATTACCAAATCAACAAACCGCTTACGCCCTATCACCAGCACAATGAACATCGTGTGCTGCAACACCTGGTTGACCAGATGCTGGCGGGAAAAGTGATGGCCGTGTTAACCGATGCGGGTACGCCGGGCATTTCAGACCCCGCATTTTTATTGGTCAGAGAATGCGTCAAGGCAGGTATCCGGGTAGAGTGCCTTCCCGGCCCCACGGCATTTGTGCCTGCGCTGGTAAATAGTGGCTTGCCTGTAAATCGTTTTATTTTCGAAGGATTTCTCCCATTAAAAAAAGGTCGCCAGACCCTGATGAAAAAATTAACGGATGAGGAACGAACCATGGTATTTTATGAGTCGCCGATGCGCCTGGTAAAAACGCTGGAAGATTTTATCCAGTATTTTGGCCCGGAGCGGATGTGCTCCGTAAGCCGCGAACTCACGAAAATGTTTGAAGAGAACAGGCGCGGCACCCTGTTGGAAGTAAGTACATATTTCAAACTAAAACCGGTAAAAGGAGAAATTGTTCTCGTGGTGGAAGGTAAACCGTAATACCCATTCCATCCAGTTATACATCCATAACCGATCTGTTTATGGCCGAAAAAAAAATTAAATGAAAAAAATTATTCTTGGCTCACTCGTCTTACTGTTTTTTCAACAACTCACGGCACAGCCTGACCGCTGGCAGCAACGGGTGAAGTATACGATGGATGTGAACATGAACGTCGGCAACAACCGCCTGTCGGGAAAACAGAAACTGGAGTACACCAACAATTCGCCGGACACGCTGAAGACCGTCTTTTATCACCTGTACTTCAACGCCTTCCAGCCAAACAGCATGATGGATAGCCGTAGCCGCGAGCTTGGCAAGATCGTATTGGGCAAAGACCGGCAGGACAATGACGTGTCGGACTGGGATCCCCGCGTGCGTGATCGCATCCAGCACCTGACACCGCAGGAAATTGGTTACCAGAAAATTCTTGCCCTGAAGATGGATGGTATCGCACAGGATTACACGATGAAAGAAACGATCCTGCAGGTAGACCTGAAAAAACCCATCCTGCCCCGTTCAAAAGTAGTGTTTGATATGGTGTTTGAGGCACAGGTTCCGATCTCGATCCGTCGCAGCGGGCGGGACAATCCAAACACAGGCGTGCGGTATTCCATGAGCCAGTGGTACCCTAAACTATGCGAGTACGATTACGAGGGCTGGCACCCCACGCCCTACGTCGCGCGTGAATTTTACGGCGTTTGGGGTGATTATGATGTGAAAATTACCATTGACAAAACATACATGATTGGTGGCACAGGCTACCTGCAGAACCCCGACCAGATCGGCTTTGGCTATGAAGGTGCCGGCGTGAAAGTACCCAAAGCGGCGGGCCCTACATTGACCTGGCATTTCCTTGCCCCCAATGTACACGACTTTATGTGGGCGGCCGATCCGCATTACAAACACCTTAGCCGTAAAACGCCGCAGGGTACCGTGCTGCATGTTTTCTATAACGGCGACGAGCAGTGGCTGAAACAGAAATACGATACCATGCGCCCATCGGTTCGGGAATTGTATAAAAATGATTTTAAGAACTATACGGCCTATTGGGACAATGAATGGAAAACGGTAGCCGATGCGGCTGTCACCGTGTTTCCCTTTATCCAGCAGCATTTTGGTGAATATCCCTACAAACAATATTCATTTGTGCATGGTGGCGACGGCGGGATGGAATACCCGATGGCGACTTTGCTCGTAAGCCCGAGCCTGGGCACCGTTTTTCATGAGTGGATGCACAGCTGGTATCAGATGATGCTCGGCACCAATGAAAGCATGTATGCCTGGATGGATGAGGGATTCACGAGTTATGCCGGGGCGCTGGTTACTCAATTTTATCAAAAGCAAGGCAATAAGGTGGCCGCATCTACACAGCCTTCCACCGGCCCGAAACGCAGCAGTACCGATACGGCAATCGAGAACGTGCACCTCAGCGCCTACAGAGGGTATTTCGACCTCGCGAAAAGTGGCTTCGAGGAACCGCTGACGACCCATGCCGATCATTTCAATACCAATTACGCGTACAGCGTCGCTGCGTATTCCAAGGGTGAAGTGTTTATGGAGCAGCTCGGTTATATCACGGGCGCCGCGGTGCGTGACCAGATCCTGCTGGATTACTACCGCCTCTGGCGTTTCAAACACCCGAACGTGAACGACTTCATCCGCGTGGCCGAAAATACCAGCGGGCTGAAACTGGACTGGTACCGGGAATATTGGGTGAATACCACCAAAGTGATTAATTATGGCATCGACAGCATCTGGGAAGCAGGCGGCAAAACACTGATCCGGCTAAATAATCATGGTGAGATGCCGATGCCCATCGACCTGGAACTGACCTATAAAGACGGCATGAAAGAAATGCACTACATCCCGATGTACCTGATGTTTGGCAAGAAGCCCGATGAACTGCCGGCGATCCCCAGAACTGTACATGAAGACTGGAAATGGACACACCCAACCTATACGGTCGAAACGAACCGGCGCATGATTGATCTGAAGGTGATCGAGATCGATCCGAGCCAGCGAATGGCAGATA
>JBBSSY010000146.1:0-7557 GCA_038241595.1 Chitinophagales bacterium
AATCATACAAATAAAAAGATGTACTGAACCATCAGAAGACCTGACAAAAATACACGAGGCACTAAAAGAGCAAAAAGCAAAGCCCTTTAAACAAATTAAATTTGTAGTACACAAACCGCCACTCGAAAAAAACGAAACCCATGCTAATGCTCAATTTCTGTTAGAATAGCTGCAATGTGGGTTAAAGAGGTCATTCGAAATGTCGATCGACAGCGTCAGCGCGTCTACCTGTTTCGATTTTAACTCGTAGCTGCGTGACAAATTGGTGATATTGGACAGCTGCGTGGAAACCTCCATATATGCATTCAAAATGATACGTTCGTAGTTGTACAACGCCTGTAACTGCCGCGCACTGGCACTTGCAAATTCCGCCTTAATCGCCACGCGATTTACCAGCGGCGCGGCGATATCGCCGGCGAGCGAATAAAGCAATGACTGCGGCAGCTTGATGAGGTAAGAAGGTTTAAACGCCTGGAAACCCAGCACCGCCGAAATGCCCAGGGTCGGGAAAAATTCCGCGCGGGCGACCTGCACATCCAGCCTGGCGGCGGTCAGCTCGAGTTCGGCCTGTTTGATGTCGGGACGGTTTGCCAGCAGCTGCGAAGGAATGCCCGCAGCGGCGATGGTGGTCACCATGTTTACCATATTTGTCGTGTCGCGGAGGATGGGTTGCGGGTAGCGGCCGAGCAGGAAATTGATGTGGTTTTCTTTTTCCCTGATCTGCTGCAGAATACCAAACTCCAGGCTCTGCGTTTTTAATACTTCCGCCTGGAACTTCTGCACCGCCAGCTCCGTCGCACGCGCTGCTTCTTTTTGTACCTTGATAATCTCCAGTGCATTTTTCTGCAACTCGATATTCTGCCGTACAATCAACAACTGGTTGTCGTAGGACAGCAGTTCGTAGTATGAATTGGCCACTTCGGCGACCAGGTTAGTCAGCGCGAAATTCCTGCCCTCGACCGATGACAGGTACCGCGTAATCGCTGCCTTGCGGGCATTGCGCAGTTTCTTCCAGATATCCACTTCCCAATTGGCATAAGCACCGATCACGTAGTCCTGCAGCGCATCGGGCACGCGCACGCCGGGTTTTATCTCGGTAGATTCATCACCTGCACCCTGGCTGGTGTAGCGGCCTACTTTTTCTACGCCGCCGCCGGCGCGCAGTCCAACCGTTGGGGCCAACGGTGCCTGCCGCAGCCGCGCTTCATTCTGTGCGATGTTTATCTCCTGCAAGGTAATATTCAACTCCTGGTTACGTACCAGCGCAGTATCGATCAAACGCACCAGGTTCTGGTCGGTCAAAAACGTTCGCCAGGGGATGATGGCGGTATTGGTCTTATCTTGGTTGTCGGCGTAAGCGGTCGGAACTGTTCGGTTCGCCGTCGCAGGTAAAATAGCCGGCACTTTGCAGCTCGCCATTGCCAGGCAAATACCGAGTATGGCCAGGGCCAAAGAATTCCTACTTCTATACATTGTGGTTTATTTCTTCTGTTAGCGGATTTTCTCTTTCATCTTTTACAAGCACATGCCGTTCAGACAGCTTGCCGAATATGTAATACAAACCGGGTATGAGTATAACCCCGAATATCGTGCCCATCAGCATGCCGCCGGCAGCGGCGGACCCGATTGTCCGGTTGCCGGTTTTTCCCGGACCGGTCGCAAAAACCAGTGGGATCAGGCCCGCGATAAAGGCAAACGAAGTCATGAGAATGGGGCGGAACCGCACCGCGGAGGCTGCGATCGCTGCCTGCAGCACGGTATCGCCGGCGCGGTGCCTTTGCACGGCAAACTCCACGATCAGCACCGCATTTTTACCCAATAGGCCAATCAGCATCACCATCGCCACCTGCGCGTAAATGTTGTTTTCGAGCCCGGCCAATTTCAATAATAAGAAGGCGCCGAAAATACCGGCGGGCAGGGAAAGGATTACCGGGAAGGGCAGCAGGAAACTTTCATACTGCGCCGCCAGGATCAGGTATACAAAGCCCAGGCAGATCATAAAGATGAAAATGGCTTCATTGCCACGGGCCACCTCATCTGCGGAAATACCGGCCCAGGCGATGCCGAAACCGCGAGGCAGGCTGTTCTTTGCCACGTCTTCTACCGCGGTGATGGCCGAACCACTGCTAAAGCCGGGCGCAGCAGCACCGCTGATCTCCGATGCGTTAAACATGTTATGCCGTGTGATCTCCGACAAGCCATACACTTTTTCCATTTTCATAAAAGACGAAAAAGGCACCATCTCGTCGCGGTCATTTTTTACATAGAGTTTCAGGATGTCTTCCGGCAAGGCGCGGTACTCCGGCGAAGCCTGCACCATCACCTTGTACTGGCGGTCGTACTTGATAAAACTGGTTTCATAATTACTACCGATCAGCGTTGACAGCGTACTCATCGCGTTGTCAACGGTCACCCCTTTTTGCCGCGCGATGTCGTTGTCGATGCGTAGCATATATTGCGGGAAGCTGGCGCTGTAAAAAGTGAACACGGAGGCCAGCTCCGGGCGTTTCTCCAATGCGGACACAAAGTCGCGGCTCACGGTTTCCATTTTTTTGTAGTCGCCCGAACCAGCGCGGTCCAGTAAACGCAGTTCAAAACCACCCGCTGCACCATAGCCCGGTACCGCCGGTGGCTGGAAGAATTCGATGGTAGCGCCGGTGATGTCCCTGGATTTTTCCTCGAGTTCACCGATGATCTCCTGTACCGAATGTTTGCGTTCGTCCCAGGTTTTTAGGTTGATCAGGCAGGTGCCGGTATTGGCGCCGGTACCTTCTGTCAGGATCTCGTAACCCGCCAGCGATGACACCGATTGAACGCCATCTATGCCTTCGGCAATTTTTTGCAGTCTTTCGGAAACCTGGTTCGTGCGTTCCAGCGACGAACCCGGCGGCGTCTGGATAACCGCGTAGAACATACCCTGGTCTTCGTTCGGGATAAAGCCGGAGGGCAGGCTGCCGTTCAGCAACCAGGTGCCGACGCAGAATGCCACCAACATGGCGAAGGTAACCACCCGCCGGTTTACGATCAAAGTGAGCAAGCGCACGTAGCTGCCCAACAGTTTGTCGAACCGCCGATTGAAACCGTCGAGGAATTTATCAATGGGGGACTTCTTTTTAATCTTGCCATGGTTGTTCTTCAGCATGATGACACAAAGTGCCGGGGTTAACGTCAATGCCACCACGCCGGAGAGAATGATCGACGTAGCCATGGTGATGGAGAACTGGCGGTAGAAAATGCCCACCGGTCCTGACATAAACGCCACGGGGATAAACACCGCCGCCATAACGAGGGTAATAGCGATGATCGCACCGCTGATCTCGTGCATCGCTTCTTCGGTGGCCCGCAACGGCGACAAATTCTTCGTATCCATTTTCACGTGTACCGCTTCGATCACCACGATAGCATTGTCTACCACGATACCGATGGCAAGCACCAGCGCGAACAGCGTAATCAGGTTCAGCGTGATGCCAAAGAATTGCATAAACACAAACGTGCCGATCAGCGAAACCGGCACCGCGATCGCCGGTATCAGCGTCGAGCGCCAGTCGCCGAGGAAGAGGAACACGACAAGACCTACCAGGATAAACGCTTCCACCAGCGTGTGGATCACTTTTTCGATGGAAGCATCGAGAAATTTCGAGACATCATAACTGATCTCGTAATCCAGGCCTTTGGGGAAAGAAGTAGCTTTGATCTCTGCCAGTTTCGCCTTTACATCTTTAATTACCTGGCTGGCATTGCTGCCGTACGATTGCTTCAGCGTGATAGCGGCTGAGGCTTTGCC
Organism: Chitinophagales bacterium; assembly: GCA_038241595.1. GTDB lineage: Bacteria > Bacteroidota > Bacteroidia > Chitinophagales > Chitinophagaceae > JADCRZ01. Next base: position 3,785 of record JBBSSY010000146.1, read on the forward strand.
ATTCAGGTTGGAATAGATATCGTACATCGAGCTGCCCAGCTCTACGTTCGCCACATCTTTAAGACGCAGCAATTCCCCATCTGCGCTTGCGCGGAGCACGATATTTTCATACCCTTCCCTGGTGTTGAACCGACCTGGATATTTCAATACGTATTCAAATGCCTGCGACCGCTTGCCCGAGCTCTCACCGGTTTTACCAGGCGACGCTTCAAGACTTTGTTCATCGAGGCTCTTCATCACTTCATCGGCAGAGATCTTGTAAGCCAGCATGCGATCTGGTTTCAGCCAGATACGCATCGCATACTCCCGGTTGCCCAGGATGTCGGCAAAGCCCACGCCATCCACGCGTTTTAATTCAGACAGCAAGTTAATGTCCGCAAAATTGAAGAGAAACTTCTCATCCATCTTCGGGTCATTGCTGTACAGGTTCACATACATCAGCATGTTCGATTCCTCGCGGGTAATCTTTACGCCTTCGCGTACCACCAGCGGCGGTAGTTTATTGACCACCGAAGCCACGCGGTTCTGCACGTTCAGCGATGCCTGGTTGGGATCGGTGCCGAGGTTGAATACAACCTGAATCGTAGCTTCACCATCATTGCCTGCATCGGAGGCCATGTATTTCATGCCGGGTAAGCCGTTGATCGCCCGTTCAAGCGGGATGATCACGGACTTGATCATCAACTCACCATTGGCGCCTGGATACTCGGCAGTAATATTCACTTTTGGCGGGGAGATAGAAGGGAACTGAGTAACCGGTAATTTGGTCATCGCCAGCACACCCATGAATACAATCACGAGGGAGATGACGATCGACAAGACCGGCCGATGGATAAACTTATTAAACATTTATTTACGTTGTTAGAGCGTGAACAGGTTCTACTCGGCTTTTAACCGGAGTTGTGAAATGACTTGCTGGGGCGACTGGAATTCAATAGTAATTTTATCATCATCTTTCACCTTCTGAACGCCTTCGAGCAATATTTTGTCGTTGACTGAAATGCCTTTATCAACAACATACAGGTCCGGCATCTGCCCGATAATGGTAATGTTTGTAGAATGTACCTGGTTGTTTTTATCGACGACAAAAACGTATACCTTATCCTGGATTTCGTACGTCGCCTTTTGGGGGATGACGAGCGCATTGCGAAGTGGAACGGTCATCAGTACCTTGCCGGTTTCGCCATTCTTCAGCAACTTGTCGGGATTTGGAAACCGCGCGCGGAAAGCAATATTGCCGGTTTCTTTATCGAACTCGCTTTCGATGGTTTCCACGTCGCCTTTATAGGGCAGGGGCGTGTTGTTGGCCAGCAACAGGCTCACCTTGTTATCGCCGCGGCCCTTGATATTGGTTTCATAATTCAGGTATTCCGGCTCAGACACGTTGAAATAGGCAAACATCTGGCTGTTGTCTGAGAGGCTCGTCAGCAATTCGCCTTCATCGATCAGGCTGCCCAGCTTGTGTGGGATGCGATCAATACTGCCGGCGAACGGCGCGCGGATCTCTGTGAACGACAGGTGAAGCTTCGCCAGGGACATTTCGGCTTTCGCCTGCTCGAGTTTTGCCTCGGCCATCGACTGTTCGTTTTTCGAGATGATGTTTTTCCCGACGAGGGTGGTTGCATTCTGCAATTCGATCTCTGCACCCTTCGCCTCGGCCTGCGACTTCGCGAGTTCTGCTTCATAGATTTTCGGCATAATCCTGAATAGCAGCTGGCCGGCTTTTACAAACTGGCCCTCGTCCACATAAATATCCTGCAGGTAACCTTTTTCCTGTGAGTGGATTTCGATATTCCGCACGGACTGGATCTGCGATACAAATTCTTTGGTAAAAGAAGTATCCATTACCAACGGACTTGTAACGGCATACTTGCTTACTTCTTCTTTTTCTACCGGTTTGGGTTTGCAACTAGTTTGGTACAGCAGGGCAAAGAGGCCCATGAGCATGACAATTCTCTTCATGATGATTAAATGGATGAATGGTTAATGAGGGCCTGAACGTCAGAATTATTTTGTAAGTAAATGGCATTCGTTGCGCCGGAAAAGGATGTTTTTTATACTTCAGGGATAATGGTATAACTGGCCGTAATGAAATAAAACGGTAAGGGGTATGCGCTTTTGATCAGAGCCTGAGAACGCTTTGCGTGATGTATTTGTGGTACAAATGGTTGGGAAAAGGCTGGGATGCCTTTATGAAGTTGTGGAGATCGCTGGAAACAACCGGGCAGGGGAGTACGATATATTCCCTGGCCGCCAATATAAATTTTCGTGCATCTACGTTGTTCTCGTCTTCGTCTTCGAGGTCTTCACCACAGAGGTAGTCGTGGTCTGCATTTGCACTATTTTTAAAGAAGACGTATCCACGACCGTTACTTGCCGGGGCAATGGCTTGTTCTTTTTCGATGTCATGAACAGTTGTGCCGGCGATGATCGTGTTACGCGCCCCGCCATACAAGACGTGATTACCTTGTAGTAAAAGGAAAAATAGGGAGGCGAATAAAACAACTAATCTCATGAGCGCCAAAAGTAGCAAAACTTTGATCGCGAAAAATCAAACGCTCATTTGTTGGCGGCTAAAATTGGTTAAGCATTCGTTATTGCATTAATGGCAACGGATCAAAAACGTTTTAATCGCCTGGTTGAAATCTGTTTGTTAAGGAAATGTAATTAACTATTTTGCCATGAACCGATCAGCAGGAGCATGATAAACCTGGGATATTTTTTATCGAATTAATATACGTTTTGAATGTCGTAAGCGGTGCCGTTAAATTCAAACTTGTCACCTTTTGCCAGGCCCTGCATAACGGAATAAATCGGTGCGTTGGTAGAAATGCCGTAAATCACTTCTCCGTCGACTTCGACTTTTTCACTGGACACGGCAATAAAAAATATCCGTTGGTCAGTGACCACTACGGCGCCCGGTTCTATGGTTGTATTTTTTTGTGTGGGATCGATGGCTATCAGGCCGCTCAATTCCAACTTGGCAAATACCAATTGATTTTCCAGGGTGTTTAGCACCTCAAGATCGCCTGCGTTCCGGTCTTCACTTTGACTTGCTGACTGGTTTGCAATAGATGCGTCTGCCCTTCTTTCAGTGACCCGATCATTAAAATTATTGATCAGTTCTTCCTGCTTCTGCATACAAACTTGCAGGATAGTTTCTTTAGAGATGTTCTTTTTCATAGTGTTGCCTTTATTGAAGGGGCGTAAAGATATTGATTCTTCTTTTAATTTCCCCGCCGGGTCACCGCCTCCGGTTTTTACCCCTATTTGGTTACCAGCGGCGGTGCGGGAGTACACGAGACTTTTGTCTGAACTGTGATTTAGGTGATTAATTGATGAACTATGATCTTTGCGGCAATAAGCGCGTCAATTCCCAGCAAAGGCATTACTTTTTTATTTCCCCGCCGAGGTCACCGCTGCAGGTTCATGAACAAATAAAGACACTGCGCGGGACTCGGCGGTACCCGCGACTTTTGTCTTGAACTGTGATTTGAATGATTAATTGATGGACTATGATCTGCTGATCTCACTTTCTGCCAAGTCACAGTGACTTCCTCGGCGGGGAAGTCTTGGGTGGTATCGGCGGGGAAATCTTGGGTGGCCTCGGTGGGGAAGTCAAGAAAAACCAAAAAAATTGAGATTTCTACATGCCCGGCTTTAAGGCATAAAAGCAAATACCTGCAGGCCCGAGATCATTCGCCGGTAAAAAATGGTTTAGCAATTTAAAAAGTATACATTTAATCAGGGAACCATTTTTGTAGAAGACAAAA
>JBBSSY010000147.1:0-7553 GCA_038241595.1 Chitinophagales bacterium
ACTCAGAATATTTTTCTAAAAAATATCAATAACACCGGCAGTATACATTAACGACATCGCTGGATCACACAACTGGCAGCTTATGATAAACAAGCGACGGGATTTTTTAAAGTTTACCGGGTTGGCGGGACTCACCGCCGCGGGTGGTTTACTGAACGCATTCAACCCGTCAACCGCCAGTCAATTATCGGCCCCCATTTTACCGGCAACCCAAGGCGGGCAACTGTACGATTCCGATCCAAAAATCAAAGCCGATTTCGACACCGCTATCAACATCCTGAAACCATCACGCAAACACCTGGAACATGGCCTGGAGCTGCACCGGAACGCTATTGTGATCGATGCCTACGGATTTATGCCACGGGCTGCGCTGGATGGCAACGCAGTAGCCGCCGCCATGAAGGCCAATGCCTCTGCGCTGGAGATCCAGGATATGCGGGAAGACATGCCGATGACACGTTTCATTTTCGATGAAAAGGAAAGAGAAATATTTAAAAACGCCTGGCTTGCCGCTGGCGTTACCTGCGTGTTTCAAAATGCCGGTGAAGAGGGCAATGACATCAAACGCCTGCTCAAACGGTTTGCCCGTTTTACCTATTCGACCGATATGATGAGCGACTTTGTCGCCAAAGCGGTTACGCCGGAAGACATTGTCCGCGCGAAAAAAGAAAACAGGCGGGTGCTTTATTTTTCCGGCAACGGCGTCCCATTGCCAATGGAATTTATTTCACCCGAGGAAGAGTTACGATACATCCGTATTTTTTTCCAGATGGGCATCCGCATGATGCACCTGACTTATAACCGTCGTAACCTTATCGGCGATGGCTGTGCGGAACCAGCCAACGGCGGCCTCAGCGATTTCGGCCGCGCCGTGGTAAAAGAAATGAACAAGGTTGGCGTGATCGTGGATATTGCCCATTCCGGCTGGCAAACCAGCCTCGAGGCCGCGAAGGTGTCGGGAAAACCAATGGTTGCCAGTCATACCACCGTGGCGTCCGTGTATAAACACATTCGGTCTAAACCCGATGAAGTGATACGCGCGATTGCAGATACCGGTGGTTATGTCGGGATCTGCACCATACCCCGATTCCTGGGTGGAACAGGCGATATTTCTTCGATGATGCAACACATTGACTATGTCGTAAAAAAATTCGGCAGCGATCATGTGGCGATCGGCACGGATACCGCCTATTCTTCCCCATTTTCCGGTAACGAGGAAAAAAAAATCCCCCGCGCGCCGCAGACGCATACGCGGTGGGAAGCGCTCTGGCCGCCGGACAACTTCGTAGAAACGCCGCGCATGCTGGACAGCGTTGCATGGACCAATTGGCCACTGTTTACCGTAGGATTGGTTCAACTGGGCTATCCGGATGATGTGATACAAAAAATCATCGGTGGCAATACCCTCCGGGTGGCTCGCGCGGCGATCGCGGAATAGTACACGCGTTCACTACCAAAATAAAATAATGATTAACCTGAAACGAAATACCTGCAGGGGCCTCATCTCGCTGCTTATTTTTTTTCCTTACTGTTCAGAGCCGGCCACTTCAAACGCCAATCCTGAAAGTGCTGATAGCGCTGCATATTATTCCATGGCTGATTTCAGCAGGGTGGAAAAATTTGACTGTCATGTGCACATTACCAAAGACATTGACACCGTATTCATCGTGCAGGGCATAACGGACAACTTCCGCCTGCTGAATGTAAATGTATATTCAACAACAGGTACACCGGTAACGGAACTGCAGGCATATGCCCGCAAACAGGAACAGGCCTATCCCGGGCGAATCGCTTACGCATGTGCGTTTTCGTTGAAAGGTTTTAATGAAAGCAACTGGCAGGGACAAACGATTGACTACCTGCGAAAGTCATTTGCAGCCGGCGCCATCGCCGTAAAGGTTCACAAGAACATCGGCATGGAACTGGTAGATAGAAATGGCCAACTCGTGATGATCGATAACCCGCGGTTTGATACCATCCTGCAGTTTATGGCGAAAAGCGGTATCCCGCTCATCGGTCACCTCGGGGAGCATAAAAATTCATGGCTGCCGCTGGATAAGATGACGGTGAAGGGTAACCGCGATTACGCACGTACGCATCCTGAACATCACATGTACTTACACCCCGACCGCCCATCGTATGAATATTACATCGGTGTGCGTGACCACATGGTAGAAAAAAATCCGCAACTAACATTTATTGGCGCCCACCTGGGAAGCCTGGAGTGGAGCGTGGATGAATTGGCAAAACGGCTGGACAAGTTCCCAAACATGGCCGTAGATATGGCGGAGCGTATCTCGCACCTCCAATACCAGGCCCTGACCAACTGGCAAAAAGTGCATGATTTCTTTATCAAATACCAGGACAGGCTGATTTACGGTACGGACCTTAGAAGTGGCGCACAGGATATTGTGGATGCGCATATCACGGAGCCGTTGGCCATAAAAAAACATGCACATGACGTGTGGCTGCGTCACTGGCGGTTTTTTGTGACCAATGATACCATGAGGGTTCCCAAAGTGGAAGGCACATTTAAAGGGCTGAAATTGCCTCGTAACGTGATCGATAAAATTTATTTTAAAAATGCGCTTGTATGGTATCCGGGGCTGCAGAAATTATGGCAGGGTACGATGACCGGTACCAACCAGGATAAGCCGCCTCGTGGAAGTGACATCGTGCAGTGACGGTTTCTATTTCTTTTATAAATGCTGAGTAACACGCAATGCTTACTCCCGATTGATTGTTACTCGGTTGCGGATTTGTACCTTGTCATGAAATCATGCTGAGATATTGAAAAGTGTATATACTGTAGGTGCGTTTCTTCTTATTGTACTGTACAGCTGCAGTGGTGGTACAGGTAGCGATGATGACAGCGCATTGGCTGTTTCCCGGGATTCGGGGCTGCAGCAAGGCAAAGCTTTAGCGGCAAAGTATTGCCAAAGTTGCCACATGCTCCCGGCGATTGATTTGCTGGATAAGGAAAACTGGAAAACCGCCCTGGTGAAAATGGGACCGCTTTTAGGAATATACGACCATAATGGTCGGCAGTACCCCATATTTACAGATATCCCGCAGAGCGATTATCCTGAAACACCCGCGATGAATCAGGCAGAATGGCAACTGATCATTGATTACTACACCGCCTCCGCACCGTCAGAACTGGTAACACCGGCGACAACGCCGTCGAGCCATAAGTTGCCTTTTACCATACAGTTGCCTCCACAATCTTTGTACCGACCGGCAAACACCGCTTCATTCATACAAGTCGATACCTCGGTAATTCCGCACCGGATTTTTGTTAATCGTTCAGCATCCAGTACCCTGTTTGTACTGAACGTTCATTTGGCGATTATCGATTCACTGGTAACAGGTGGACCTGTGGTAGACCTGGTACGACAGGGAAAGGATATCCTGACCTGTAAGATTGGAACGGATCTCCTGGGTAATAATTCAAGACTTGGCAGTGTACAGTTGTTTCATCTTAAAAATGGAAAAATAGAGCCGCAAGGCCGGGCAATTTCAGACATGTTAAAACGGCCGGTGCAGATTACTTCCGCTGACCTGAACGGTGATCTGAAAAATGACTTGCTGGTATGTGAATTTGGCAACATGTATGGCTCTTTGCACTGGATGGAAAATAAGGGTCGTGGTAAATATTTTCGTCATGATCTCCGTGCCCTGCCAGGGGCTACACGAGCATATGTACGGGATGAAGACCATGATGGCCTGCCCGACATCTGGGCGCTATTCGCACAGGGAGAAGAAGGGATTTTCTTATTCTCCAATAAAGGCGACGGTTCCTTCGAACAGCAGCAGGTGCTCCGTTTTCCGCCAACGTATGGTTCTTCCTATTTCGAACTGGACGATTTTAATGGCGATGGCTACCCGGATATTTTGTATACCTGCGGTGACCGGGGCGATGGCATCAGACAGCTGAAACCCTATCACGGGGTATATATTTTTATTAACAATGGAAAGAATGTATTCACGCAAAGATATTTTTACCACGTGAACGGGTGTGTCAAGGCAATGGCCAAAGATTTCGACGGCGACGGTGACCTGGACATTGCCGCCATTGGCTTTTTTACCGATATCCGGAATCCCGGGGAGGGCTTTACATACCTTCGTAACATGGGAGACCAAAAGTTTGAGCCATACACATTACCGGTAGCAGCAGATTTCCCACGTGTGCTCACAATGGATATTGCCGATACGGACGGTGACGGTAAACCCGATATCGTACTGGGTAACGGTTTTATCGGGAACGAAACCCGCGACATTAAACCGCTTCTCGTGGTGCTGAAAAATAGTCAATAAAGTACGACGTGATCAAAACCCGTCAATCTCTAAAAACAATTATTTATTTTACACATCGCAGATCTATGGAAAAAATAGCAATCATCGGCTGTGGTACCATGGGACATTCCATTGCGCTGGCGGTGGCCTGGGCCGGCCTGCCGGTATTATTGCATGGGCTGGATAAAACAGAAACCACCCGGGCCTTGACTGGCATACAGGAAAAAATCGACAGGTTAGTAACATACGGCCTGGTGCAGGCAGACGAGGCTGAAATGATACTGGAGAAAATACGCTTCACCCAGTCCCTGGCAGACCTCGCCGCAGATGCATCGTTCATCATCGAAAGCATTCCGGAAAACATCGAACTCAAGCAAAAACTCTTTGCAGAACTTGACGAGATCTGCGCACCATCGGTGATCCTCGCGACGAATACGTCGGGCCTCAACCCGGATTTGATTGCTGAGAAAACAAGGCACCCGCAGCGGGTGGTAGTGACCCATTTCTGGAACCCGGCACATCTTATCCCGCTGGTGGAAGTGGTACGCAGTTCACAGACAGACGACGCAACCGTTTTACGCGCCATGGAACTTATTCGACTCATCAACAAGAAACCGGTGGCGGTACAGAAGTTTGTGCCCGGCTTTGTCGGCAATCGCCTGCAGTTTGCACTGTTGCGCGAGGCGTTGCATTTACTCGAAAGCGGTGTGGCGTCAAAGGAAGACATCGACGCAGCCGTGACCAATGGCATCGGTCGCAGGTTGTCGGTTACTGGTCCGATCCTGTCCGCGGATATGGGCGGACTTGATGTTTTTTCCAGCATTGCGGACTACCTCTACCGCGACCTGGACAACGCGACCGAATCATCGCCCGCCCTAAAAAAACTGGTCGCAGCAGAAAAATTCGGTGCGAAGAATGGCGGTGGATTTTATGACTGGAACACCGCCTTCCAGCATACAATGAATGCAAACCGCGAAGAAGAACTCATGCGTTTACTAAAAGAAGATCGGGCGCGAACTTAGCAGGTAATGGAAAGTTGTTTGTATTGCATATCTAAAATAACCACAAACCATAAACTTTTCACGCGATAATTCTTACAATAAATACTAGCTTGTAGCCTGAATTTCCGGATGCCTGTAATAGGCCATGCGGATGAAAAATGACGGTGTTGGCTCATCGATTAAAACGATTATCATGACAAAAAGAAGGGGTTTTATCAAAAAATCCATCATGGGTGCTGCCGGCGTCGCCATCGGCGGTATGGGATTCTCTGCAAAATCATATCGCGCCATTCCCGGCGCCAATGATCGCATAACCATGGGGGTAATAGGCATCCGAAACCAGGGCAGCGTGCACATCGACGCCTGGTGTAAACTGAAAGACAGTCATAACGTACAGGTAAAAACGATCTGCGATACCGATGAACGCCTGTTCGAATCGCGGTCAAAAATGATTCTCGACAAAACGGGTGTCAAGCCGGTGACCGAGTGGGACCTGCACAAGGTACTTGCCGACAAGGACATCGACGCGGTGTCCATCGTGACACCCAACCACTGGCATGCGCTAGCGACCGTCTGGGCCTGCCAGGCGGGTAAACATGTTTACGTGGAGAAGCCGGCCATGCACGAAATCGCCGAAGGGCAAAAAATGATCGAAGCTGCGACGAAATATAAACGATTGATGCAGGTGGGCTTAAACAACCGGTCGATCAGCAACGTGCGTGAGGCCATCAAGTTCCTCCACGATGGCGGTATTGGTGATGTGTACCTCGCGCGCGGCATCTGTTTTAAAGCGCGTGACTCTTATGGCATGGCACCAGACAGTACGCCGCCGGCAGCCTTCCACTATGATCGCTGGCTCGGCCCCGCTAGCTACCGTCCGTACAATGAAAAAAAATGCCTTTATAACTTCCACTGGTATTGGGATACCGGCAACGGGGACATCGCCAATTCCGGCACGCACCAGTTCGACATTGCACGTTGGGGGCTGAATATAAATGAACAACCCGTGTCGGTGTATTCATCGGGCGGACTATACGGTTTCAGCAAGGACGATAACGCACCAAAAACAAAAGGGGTGCTGGTGTACGGCGGTGTAGAAACGTATGGCACCGACAAAACCACCCAGCAAACACCGAATACGCAAACGGCTTTGTTTAAATACGCGAATGACAAAATGCTTGAATTTGATGTACGTGGCAGGGGTACCTACCTTGAGTCGAGCCTGAACATCGAGGTAGGCAATGCCTTTTTTGGCAATGATGGTTACCTCGAACTGAACGGCAGCAATTGGAAGGCATTCCGCCACCGCGAGAAGGAGCCCTTTGCCGGCTCGAAGGAAAGTACACAGAAAGGCACCGAGCACTGGGCGAATTTCCTGGATGCCATCCGTTCCGGCAAAAACGAAACGCTCCACAGCGACATCAACGAAGGCGTGCTGTCATCGGCACTGCCCTTAATGGCCAATATCTCGTACCGGCTTAAACGTTCATTAAACCTGACACCAACGGATATACATCTCAGAAAATTCGTGAATGATCACGAAGCGGACGCTATGTTGACCCGTAATTACCGGTCACCGTATATCATGCCAGATAAAGTCTAAACAAAAAAAGTATCTTGTATTTTTCTCGAAGCTGCTAGCTGATAGCTCATAGCTGACAGCTGACAGCTGATAGCCTTCCTCAAACTAAACACCATGACGCACCACTCCCGCCGTAAATTCATCCAGAACAGCGTTGCCGCCGGTATTGGCCTCGCCGCCATCCATCCCATTTTATCCGCTTTTACCGAAGCGCCCGCAGCCACCATGAGACTCGGACTTGTGACATACCAGTGGGCCAAGGACTGGGACCTCGCCACCCTAATTTCAAATTGTGAAAAAGGTGGGCTACAGGGAGTAGAATTGCGCACGCAGCATGCACATGGCGTGGAAGCAACACTGAATGCTGCCCAGCGGGCGGAAGTGAAAAAACGATTTGCCGACAGTTCGGTAACCTGTATCGGTTATGGTTCCAACTTTGAATACCAGAGTCCCGATGCTGCGAAACTGCGCGAAAACATCGAGCAGACAAAGGTCTATATTAAATTGTGCAAAGACATTGGCGCCAGCGGCATCAAGGTAAAACCCAATGGTATTCCCGACCAGGTGCCGAGAGAAAAAACATTTGCACAAATCGCGGCTTCCCTGAACGAAGTCGGCAAATTCGCCAAAGATTACGGACAGTTGATCCGTGTAGAAGTGCATGGCAACAAATC
>JBBSSY010000148.1:0-7498 GCA_038241595.1 Chitinophagales bacterium
GGTTTCCGGAATAGGTCCAGTCTTTGTCGAACCCCTCCAGTTTGTAAGCGTACTGATTTCTTTGTGGCAGCGTATAATTGAGTGCAGCAAATTCAAACGTCAACACCGACTGTGTATAAGACAGGGTGATGTTACGCGTCGCGGTGATTGGACTGGTAAGCAGTGAGTCTTCGTCGCCCACGGCCACCGATTTATTAAACAGCCGAAAGTCGGTAAAAACAACCGGGGGAATGAAGGTGTTGTCCCGCATGCTGTCTGGATTAAACACATTAAATCCGTTCACCCCTCCGTAATACATGTCGCCGTTCGGCGCTTTATAAAAGGCATTTGGCTTGAATGAGTAGTCCTGCAGGCCGTCACTGATTTTGAAGTTCATGCATACTTTGGAGATCGTATTAAACCGTGAAATGCCTTTGTTTGAACTAAACCACAAATTGTTGTGGTCGTCTGGCAGGATACCGTATACGACGTTATTGGCAAGCCCATTTTTTTCTGTGTACGCCGTGAATTTGCCCGTTTTCTGGTTATAGTAATTAAGGCCGCCGCTGGTGCCGATCCATAAGTTACCGGCGTGATCCTCATACAGTGAATGAATGAAATTGTTGCTCAGGCTCGATTGTACGCGGTGATCAGACCTGAAATGAATAAAGCGATGGTTCTTTTTATCCAGCCGATCGAGGCCGTCGTCTGTGCCCACCCAGATCTTCCCCTCCCGGTCTTCCAGGATGCAGGAAATGCTGCTGCCACTGATGCTACCGGCGTTTATTTGTGGCAGGTAAACTGTGAAAAGCTTATTTTTAACGTCGTAAAAGTATAAGCCGCCGTGATCGTGGGTGCCAAACCACAGGTCCCCGTTACGATCTTTAAAAATTGTGCTTATCATTACGTTTGCAATTGACACGTCGTTTTTGTCCGCCGGTAGTTTCTCAAACCGCATGGTACGGCGATTAAACAGGTCAAAGCCTACCCGATGATAACCAAGTGCCAGCGTGTTGCTGTCAATTTCCAGCGAGGTAACTACGTAGTCAGTGGAGATGCTATTCTTGTTCTTCGGGTTGTGCAGGTAACGGGTAAATTTTTTTGAGACCGGGTCAAATTTATTAAGGCCCCCGCCATCCGTCCCGAACCAGACATTACCGTCACGATCACCCGAAATGGATAACACCAGGTTGTTACTGAGGCTGTTGGTGTTTCCTTCGATATTACTATAATACCGGAACTTGTTACCAAAATTTGGAAGAAAGTTTACGCCGCCAGACCAGGTGCCCGCCCAGATATTGTTGATGTCATCCGTATATAAACTGTGAATTGAATTATTGCTGATTGTCTTGGGCTTTAACGGATCGGAAAGGTAACAGGTAAACCGGTTGTGTTCGTAGTCAAAAACGCTGATTCCGCCATTTTCCGTGCCGATCCACAACATGCCTTTTTTATCTTCTGTAAAAGACAGGATGTCATTGTGACTCACCGAGTTTTTATTTGTTGGGTCATGCCTGAAATTGAGGAATGAGTCCTTTGCACTGTTAAAAAGCGCGATGCCTTCCCCCTGCGTGCCAATCCAGATGCGGCCCTTACTGTCTTTAAACAATTTTTTTATCCGGTTGCTGCTGATGCTGAATTTGTCAGCGGCATCATGCTTGTACACACGAAAACGTTCAGTGGATGGGTTAAACCGGTTTAAACCGTCCCGCGTACCGATCCACAATTCGCCGTTCTTGCCTTCTGTGATGCTGGAGATAAAATCGTGGCTGATGGTGGTGCTGTTCTGGCTGTCGTGTTTATACTGTTTGAACGTTTCCTTCTGTGGATCGAATAAGTATAAACCGCTCAGGCTGCCGACCCATATCCTGTTCCGGCTGTCTTGAAACAGCGCCGTGACGTATTTTGTCGCATCGGGACTGATAAAGTGGGTAAAAACATCTTTGTCACTGTTATATAGGTCGAGGCCACTGGCGGTGCCAATCCACAGGTTCCCGGTGTTGTCTTTCAATAAAGCAAGCACCTGGTTGTCGGACAAACTGTTGGCGGCCGTCGGCTCGTGTTTATACACTTTAAACCGGTATCCATCATAGCGGTTGAGGCCGTCGTCGGTGCCAAACCACATAAAACCACGGCGATCTTTAATGATGGCGCTTACATGTGCCTGTGATAGACCTTCATTGGTTGACAGGCGCCTAAATTGTGCATCATCTTCCTGGCAAAGTAGATGGGTGGATGTAAGCAGTAAACAGACAATAATCACTATCCCTGGTACATTCAAATATGTCTTCACGTATTTCTTCACGCAATCTGGTTTAACAGGTCAAAAACTTCAACGAAACAATCAACTAAAAATCATAATATCTGCGAATTATTCAGGAAAATAAATACTTCGTTTAGGATAGGCTAGGTGTTATTGTGTAAAGTAATTACAAATGGCAAAGTGAGCAGCCGGGTAACTAGTATTGGCAGACCGACATGAATTGTTTGAACAACAAACAGGCACCGGCAGGTAGCCTGTAATTATTATGACCAGGGGCTTGCATGCCTGGGTTCTCCATGGGCCCGACAATGGCTGCCAGTGCAATGCCAATTGTTAAGTTGCTGGTTAAATAAAGTTCTGCTATATATTTACAGCAGTTTCCAATTAACAACGAGGTATGATATGAAAAGACTGAATATAGCAACCGTTACATTGTTGCTGCTCATCGCGCTCGGTGTGCGCGCACAGCAAACCGCCGTTGCCCCAACACCTGCGAAGATGTACAAGTATGTTATAAAGGGCGGACATGTAATTGATCCCAAAAGCGGGTTGGACGAAGTGATGGATATTGCCATCGATCACGGCTATGTCGCCCCACAGGAATCGAGCCCGGCACGCCCGGCTCAACCTGCGTCAAATGGCCGGCCCGCCCAACCGGAACGACCTGCCATGCCGGCCACCCCACATGTGGATGGCAAGATTGCATTGATGGCAAAAAACATCGACCCCAACCTCGCTACCCAGGTGATCGACGCCACTGGCCTGTACGTAACCCCCGGGCTGATTGACATCCACACGCACAACTTTTGGGGGACAAATATGGCCGGGATCAATTACAAAGACGGGCCGCATGGTATACAACCGGATGGCTTTACGCTGCGCTCCGGCGTAACCACTGTCGTGGATGCCGGAAGTTCTGGCTGGCGGGATTTTGAAAAATTCAAGAGACAGACGATTGATGAGTCGATAACTAGGGTATTTGCCCTGTTAAATATTATTGGTACCGGCATGGACGGTAAAGGGGAGAGCAATGCCGCGGAAGTGGATGCACAGAAAACGGGGGAGATGGGCCTGAAATACCCGGGCATCATTGTGGGCGTTAAAAATGCGCACTACGGAAATGGCAATACCGGCGTTCCTAACGGTAACCTGTACCCGATAGAAGAAGGCGTAAAAGCCGCCGGCATCATGGGGGGTGTTTTTATGCTGGATGGCGCGTTGACAGAGGCGGTACTTTCGCGTTTCCGGCCCGGTGATATCTTCACCCATATTTACGGGCGGCCATTAATGGATTCGGCTGGTCACGTAAAGACTTTTGTACTCGAAGCGCGCAAACGCGGAATTATTTTTGATGTCGGTTTCGGCGGTTCCAGTTTTACATTCGCCCAGGCAACACCCGCCTTTAAAGCCGGTTTCCTGCCAAACTCCATCAGCTCCGACCAGCACATCAGCAGCATGAATACCGCCATGAAGGACATGATGAATATTATGGGCTTGTTTCTGGCAATGGGAAATAACCTTAATGACGTCATTAAGGAAACAACCTGGAACCCCGCACAGGAAATAAAACATCCTGAACTGGGGCACCTTGCAGTAGGTGCCATAGCGGATATCGCCATCTTCAGGGTTCGTGAAGGCAAATTCGGCTTCTGGGCCAACGATGGGTATATAGATGGCACTAAAAGATTTGAAAATGAAATCACCATCCGCGGCGGGAATGTCGAATACAATTTAAACGGGCGGATCAAACCGATAAACCTGCCACGCCCGTCAAGGGGTGGATATGGTGGCGGACAACGAACGCCCCCTGCCGCGACTACACCTGGCCATTAACGGTATAATACAGTTATATAAAACGGTTGACCACCAGGGACTGCTCTATGCCACGCATGGAAGGATTTTAATGCGCGCAGACAACGGGTTTTGATTTGTTACCCCGTTGCATTTGTAAAAAACTCCGGCAGTTCCGCCCGGCAGGCTTTCCTGATGTCATCCACCCTGCTTTCAGGTATCCATCGGTATGGCCAGCGTAGCCGGGTACCAACATCCGACCAACCGGTTAGGGCCGCCAAAAATTTGTCTATGGCCGGATCTGGATACCCTTCCACGGTTATTAGCGGGAAGATGTATTGTGTAATAAAATGCTGGATCCTTTTTTCCATGGCCAGTGCCGCCGGCATATCGGTATACATCAGCTGGTTCCACTGTTGCGCGGCCCTCGGGTGTATGCAGGCAACGTTGGAGTATGATCCGTGCGCCCCCAGGGCAACGCCTGTCGCCAGCCGATGGCCGGGGACGAACAGTGACAGGTCCGGTACCAGGCGTTTCATCTCGGCAAACCATTTTTCATCTCCCCCCGTTGTTTTACACCCGATCACCGCGTCGCAGGACTGGCTGATGGTATAATAGTCGGATGGCGTCAGCTTCTTTTTCGCATGACCCGGGTTGTACAGCACAATCCCGATCGGCGAGGCGGCTTCCGCTATTTTCTGCAAGTAGTCAATAATTTCAAGCATGCCCGGCGGAAACCAGTCGGGCAGGATGACCTGGATGGCTCCTGGCGCAAATGCCCTGGCACGTTTTACCCGCTCGAGGGAAAGAATGGGACTCATATGGCTGCATCCGATTTGAAAAGGCATACCCGCTCTCGTACATTTATCCGCGAGCAAAGCCGTGATCTGGTCGAACTCCGCTTCGGTCTGGTTGTAGAATTCACCCGCGGTACCGTTTGAATAAATGCCATCCACCCCTGCGTCGATGAGTACATCGATGGACGATGCCAGCCTGCCAAAGTCAATGCTTTCATTGTCATTAATCGGCAAGAGCAAGGTACCCCAGGTGCCATGGATGTCCGTATTCTTTAAGGGATTCATCGGGATTATTTCCGTAACAATAATAAATGATTTGGAAGTAATTCAGCCGGCGAAAGATAATATTAGAAAAGCAGAAAAAAGTAGCACAACCGGATGGCTACGAAGCTTATATTTAATCACTACTTACCTGTTTCAGGGGTAAGTGCCTATTCAAACTGCATAATTTTTACCAGATGGCAAACATCATTACGCGAATTAAATTTGGTTTGGTCCTTGGCCTGGCGTTGTCGGCTGCAGGTACGCACGCGCAGCGGGGAAAGATAAAACCGGTTGAATACACCATTCAGCTCGATGTGGTCAGCAAGGGTTTCGACAGCCTGGGGTACTGGGCCCATGCGAGGGCAGGCGCCATACCTGGAAAAATACCGATTGTTGTGTTGACCATGCAAAAATGGCTCTCGAATACCAATGATGTTTTTACCGCACTGAACGAGATCCGGACCGATGACATGGGCAAAACCTGGACAAAACCGGTGGAGCATGCCTTAACATTAGGTCGCCAGAAAGAAGCCGACGGGGTCGAGTCCGGTGTCAGTGACTTCACCCCTAAGTTTCACAAGGCTTCCGGTAAATTGCTGGGTATCGGCCACACGGTGCGATATGCGGGCACCAAACTGCTTGACAACCCGGCACGCGCTTCGGAGTGGTCGGTATATGACGCGGACAAACATACCTGGACGCTGAGGGCGGCATTAAAGATGCCCGACGAACCCAGGTTTTACAATGTCGGCGGAGGCAGCACACAGCGTGTCGACCTGCCCAATGGCAATATCTTATTACCCGTGTATTATAAAATCAATGCAAACCCGCAGGCCACCATGATGCTGGCGGCCACCGTGCTCCTTTGTAGATTCGATGGTAAGAACCTGACCTACCTGGATCACGGCAACGAGTTAACCGTTCCGGGCGGGCGCGGTTTTGCAGAACCCTCCATAGCGACATGTAAAGGTGTCTTTTACCTCACTATCCGCAATAACGATTCTGGTTACATCGCCGTCAGCAAGGATGGACTTCATTATAACAAACCCGTTACCTGGCGCTTTGATGACGGAAAAGACCTGGGTTCTTACAACACGCAACAGCATTGGGTGACACACGATGACGGGCTCTTCCTGGTGTACACGAGAAGGGGCGCCAACAACGACAACGTATTCCGGCACCGGGCACCGTTGTTTATCGCACAGGTCGATCCCGAACGCCTGGTGGTGATACGGTCGACCGAAAGAATCCTGGCGCCCAATACGGGCGGACGGCTCGGCAACTTCGGGGTAGTCAATGTAAATGAAAAAGAGACCTGGGTAACCACGGCCGAAATAATGGCCCAGGGCGGACAACAGTACGGTGCAGACAACCATGTGTATGCCTGCCGGATCATCTGGAAAAAACCAAATAAAAGCTGGGACACCTACTGAGCAAGCTTCAACAATTATCCCTTACCGCTAGCACAATGAATGTGATAAAATTACTTCGCGCTTTGTTCATATTTCTTTTTGCGATGCCCGCCGCCCGGGCCCAGCAAACAGCGACAAAATTGGTTGACTACACCATCCGACTGGATGTGCTGAGCAAGGGTTTTGACAGCACCGGTTACTGGGCCCTGGCCCGCGCGGGTGCCATACCGGGCAAGACGCCGACGGTGGTGCTCACGATGCAGAAGTGGCTCCTCAATACCAACGACGTATTCATGCCACTGAATGAAATGCGGACGGAAGACATGGGCAAGACCTGGACAAAACCGGTGGAACATACCCTGACCCTTGGCAGCCGGATGGAGCCTGGCAATGTTCGTGTGGTCATCAACGACTTTACCCCCAAATTTCATAAAAAATCCGGCAAGCTGCTTGGCACCGGGCACGACGGAAGATACAGTGGCGTGGCCCTGACGAATACCTCGCGTTTCACCACCTGGTCGGTATACGACGCCACCGCCCACACCTGGACGCCCTGGACGGCGCTGGAGATGCCGGACAAGCCCGAATTTTTCAATGCCGGGGCGGGAGGTACCCAGCGGGTAGACCTGCCGGATGGCAATATTTTGTTGCCCATTTATTACAAGTTGGATGACAAGCCGCAGGCAAGCATGACGCTGGCTGTGATGGTGCTGCTGTGCAAATTCGACGGCAAGAAATTAAGCTATATTAGGAACGGCAACTCCCTTACGATACCCACCGGCCGGGGACTTGGGGAGCCAAACCTCACCAGGTTCGGGAATACGTATTACCTCACCATTCGCAACAACGACTCCGGGTATGTGGCCGTGAGCAAAGACGGTTTGCAGTTTTCTACACCGAAAACCTGGACATTTGACGATGGAAAAGACCTCGGTTCGTACAACACGCAACAGCATTGGGTTACACACAGCGATGGTTTGTTCCTGGTTTAC
>JBBSSY010000149.1:0-7497 GCA_038241595.1 Chitinophagales bacterium
ACAGTACCGCAGCATTATCTTTTACCACAATGCAAAGCAGCGCGAAATTGCGTTATTCTACAAGGCCGAACTTGATAAAAGTCAGTGTTTCCTGGATCCTGTCGTCACCGCCATAGAGCCGTTCAAAAATTTTTACGCGGCTGACTCCTATCACCAGAATTATTACAGGAATAACAGCGCGCAGCCTTATTGCTATTTCGTGATCGGTCCCAAGCTCGAGAAATTCAGGCAGGTATTTAAATCCAGGGTAAAGTAGCATAACAGCGTTAAAGAATCGGATATCTTTTGTTTATTCGTAACTCGAAAATTTTGTAGCGCTTGAGAATTTTCGGCGGGATTAACCACCCCGGTTTTGCTGCGCAAAACCGGGGTGGTTAATCCCGTTGCTTTTACTCAGCATATATATATAAGATAGAAATCATAGCTGATAGCTGACTGCTGATAGCTCCCTTCCCTCACTTTCCCAGGCTCACCCGCCGCAATTCCAGCAAATTCAATCCGTTCGCCGTGAAATTTTTCACGCGTGGATTTACAAGGTGGATCAGTTCATCGTACCATAACGGGATCACCGGGGCATCGCGTACGATCATACGATCCATTGCCTGGTACATCTTCCACTTGACGGAATCATTCCTTTCGACCAGCGAGCGCTCGTACAGCGCATCAAATTGGGGATTAAAATACCGCGTGTAATTTGGCGGCGACGGATTGCGCGAATAAAATACGCTGAGGTAGTTTTCGGCATCCGGGTAATCGGCAATCCAGCTGCCGCGGAAAAACAAGGCCTCCGACTTCGCCGTCTGTTCCAGCAACAAACTCTTCGGTACCACATCGATAACGATATGGATGCCGATATCTTCCAGTTCTTTGGCAATAAAACCGGCCAGGTCGGAGTAAATGGCAATGGTGAGCAATTTAACCACCGGCATCTCTCGCCCGTTTGAGTAACCGGCTTCGCGCAACAACTGACGTGCTTTCTGGGGATCATACCGGTAACCCCTAACCGCTGAGCTGTCAAAAGAAGGCAGACCGGCCGGGACAAAACCACTTTCTGCGGGAATACCAATCGAGTTGCGCAGGTATAACATCATCTTCCGGCGGTCAAAACCATAGTTGATCGCCTGCCGTACTTTCAACAAGCGGAGCGGTGATTTTTTTACGATCTCCAGGGATGTGTCGTGGAGGATGCCCAGGTATTCGGTATTAAGGTACGGTTGCTTGCTGAGAATGATCTTGTTTTTCCAGTCAGATTTCAATTCGCCTTTTTTATTCAACACCTCGTCTTTAAACGAAACGTCCACATCGTTTTGAAAATCAAGCAGTCCCTGCTGGAACAGCAGGAATTCCGTTGCGCGGCTGTCGAAGAAACTGATCTTGATACCATCGATATAGGGCAGCTGCGTGCCCGCACTGTCTTTCTCGAAATACCGTTCATTTTTCGCCAGGATCATTGCCTGCCCCTCTTCCCAGGCCTTGAAACGAAACGGCCCGGTACCGCAGGGATGGCTCCGAAAATCTTTCCCGTATTTTTTGACGACTTCCTGCGGCACCACGGAACAGTATTGCATACTCAGCAGGCCCAGGATCGGGTTGAATGGACGCACCAACCGCAGCATGAACGTAGAATCGTCGAGGGCAGTAAATGGATTTTCTGTCGCCACGCGGTCATTAAAGATCCAGGCGCCGCTGCTGGCGGTTGCAGGGTCCATAATGCGATTGAAGCTATACACCACATCGCCGGCAACCATTTTGCGACCGCGGCCGTGCCTAAAGACCGCATCATCATGAAAGTAAACATCCGGTCGCAAATGAAAGGTGTAGGTCAGGCGGTCGTCCGTGACGTCCCAGCGCAGGGCGAGCGATGGCTTCATATTAAGGTGATCGTCGGTTTCAATCAGGGTGTTGTATAACTGGTGAGCCGCCCACATGATGGACTGGTTCTTCGCGAAAGCCGGGTCGAGCGTAGCGATGCCGGTGGCCTCGTTGTAATGGAAGATATTATTATCGACTGTACTCCGGTTTGAACAACTGGTAAAAATTAAACAGCTAAATAGCCCCCCTAAGATCCCTGGAAAGATAATCCGCCAGGTGCCCGAATTCTTTTTTTTCATACCATTTAAATCCATTCTTCGCTCGTTCATGTATTTTGTGACTGAAGTATTTGCTGTTTAATTAACTTCATCCAGCCTTACAAAACTAAATGTAGCGAATGAAAATGATCAAAGCCTGGGCGATCTGTTTTTACTTTTTTATCACCTGCCTGCTGGTGCAGTCGCAACCACTGCATCCGGCGACGGCGTTTACCCGGCAGGACACACTGCGTGGCAGCATCACGCCGGAAAGAGCCTGGTGGGATGTACGGCATTATGCCATCAGCATAACGCCAGACTTCACGACGAAGACGCTGCAGGGCAGCAACGAGATGTCTTTCCTCGTATTGAGTGCTGCAAATAAAATGCAGATCGACCTGCAAGTGCCCATGCAGGTAGATTCGGTGCGGTGGAAAAACAAGGCGGTTCCTTACACCCGCGACGGCAATACCTACCAGTTGCTGTTTCCTGAACTGCTGAAGAAAAATAGCGTGGAGCAGATCGTCATCCACTTTTCGGGCAAACCAAAAGAAGCCGTAAACCCACCCTGGGATGGCGGCTGGATCTGGCGACGGGATGCCAAGGGCAATCCCTGGATGAGCGTCGCCTGCCAGGGGCTTGGCGCGAGTGTGTGGTATCCCTGCAAAGACCACCAGGGCGATGAACCCGACAGCGCCTCGGTGCGCATAGTAGTACCCGATAGCCTAGTCGCGATCTCTAACGGCCGGCTCCGGTCGAAGCAACAAAATGACGATGGAACCACGGCGTATTCATGGGCGGTAACCAGTTCCATCAATGCATACAACCTGGTCGCGTACATTGGCAAATACATAAACTGGACGGAAACGATCAGTGGTGAAAAAGGTCCGCTCGACTGCAGCTTCTGGGTGCTGGCCGATCACGAAGACAGTGCGAAAGAACAGTTTAAACAGGTGAGGTCTATGTTCAGCTGTTTTGAAAAATGGTTCGGGCCCTACCCTTTTTATGAAGACAGTTACAAACTGGTGGAATCGCCCCACCTGGGTATGGAACACCAGAGCGCGGTGGCGTACGGCAATCATTTTCGCAACGGCTACCTGGGCCGCGACCTGTCGGCCAGTGGCTGGGGCCTGAAGTGGGATTTCATCATCGTACACGAGAGTGCCCACGAATGGTTCGGCAACAACATCACCTCGAAAGACATCGCAGACATGTGGATCCATGAAAGTTTCGCCAATTATGCCGAAGCCCTATATACCGAGTGCCAGTTTGGAAAGGAAGCGGCGGTTGATTATGTAGTCGGGACGCGTAAACTGATCCTGAATAATATACCGATCATCGGCCCTTACGAGGTAAACCGTGAGGGCAGCGGCGATATGTATTACAAGGGCGGGAATATGATCCACATGATCCGGACGATCATGCAGGATGATGACCGGTTTCGCAATATGCTACGTGGTATGAACAAGACGTTTTACCACCAGACGGTCACGGCGCGGCAGGTCGAAGATTATATCAACACCTTCTCCGGCAAAAACTTCAACCCGGTCTTCCGGCAATACCTGTTAACGACGCAAATCCCGGTTCTTGAATACCGTATAAAGGGCAATCAATTTTCTTACCGTTGGTCGGAATGCGTGCCGGGCTTTGACATGCCCGTAAAAATAACCCTTGGCAAATCCGTCTGGATTAAACCGACGGAAGCCTGGCAGACGATGGCGGCCGGTGGTGACGCGGGACCTGTCGTGGATCGCGATTTTTATATTCGTACCCGTAAAGTGGATTAGCCATTATGAATCGGGGCCGGGGCCCTCTTCTACCAGTCCATGAGCGGGCCGCTGGTTGATAAACCCATATCCTTTATCGAGCGCCCCCTGTCCTTCCTCTTCCGGACAATATTTTGGAACTGGTTCATCGGCTTTTTTGTCGTCAGTATTTCCCGCTTCTTTGTCAGCAGGCAGGTTAAACATAGACCGGTCGGCGGCCACCGAATAATGTTCATGGCGAAATTCATCTTCCTGCTCCTCTGTCCCAGGCTCCAGGCCCTGGTCTGAGGTGCCGCTGCCGATGCTGGCGTCTGATTCGGTGTCGCGCGGGATAAAACCGGGTTCTTCTTTTGGTTCACCCGCTGGTTGATTTTCTATCATGCTACTAGCTGTTGAGGCGGCAATTTAAGGATTGATGAGAACATATTTGGTTTTTAATGGATAACTAGTCCAGGCGATTCTGGAAATGCAGCCCGCTCAACCACCCCGCTTTTGCTTCGCAAAACCACCCCTCCTTAAAAGGCGGGGAAACCATTTACGCTAATTTTACACTAACTTGTTTACGTCATTTTATCACACTGGCCTACAATCCCCAACTATAAACTACAAACCATAAACTACAAACTTTCCTCAAATTTATCTATTCCCTATTCTGCCGGCGCCCTGGTACCGCCGGGCGAAGTAGTCTTCGTCGAGGTCGCTGATCATCACGCCACTTGACGTGGACGCATGGGCGAATTTGTTGTTGAGCAGGTACACGCCGACATGCGACAAAGGGCCACGCGTGTTAAAAAATACCAGGTCACCTTCCTGCAAATTCTCTTTGTCTATTCGCTCGCTATTTTTATACTGTTCTTTCACGGTACGCGGGATGGGCGTGGCAAATACCTCCGACATCAGTCCCATCGTAAACGCCGAACAATCCACGCCGGCGTGCGAGGAGCCGCCGTAGCGGTAAGGCGTTCCATACCAGGCATCGAGGTAACGCCACATAGAAACATCCTTCAACGCCTCTACCGGTACGTCGGTCAGCAGTGAATACTTGAACTGCAGGAGGTCGCTGTTTTCAATATCACCTGAAATATTGATGTAGGGGTTTACCGCCGCCATCCGTTCTATATTCTTGCGGCTCGACCGTTGCACATCTTTATATACGCGTTTGCTGCCCGCATTATGCGGCACGGAGTGCGCATCATTGTAAGCAAGTGCCCGATCAGGGGATTTTTTGTCCGTACGGGCCGGCGTGCGGTTCGATCTGGTGGAGCGGCAAGACGACACTGCGACAAGCAGGAGCAGGATGAATGTGGATAACCTTAACAAATTCCGTTAAATCGTGTTTAATTAAAAGACAAAAATAAAGCGAATCCTCGGCTTGTGGAAATATTGTGCCAATCATCTCCGGAGGAGTAAGTGATTGTTGAGTAATTTGCAACTCGAATTCCAGTTTATAGTTTGTAGTTTATAGTTTGTAGTTAGTTTATCAGTTGACTTTCACTAAACTATAAACTATAAACTACAAACTACAAACTAGTTTACCTGATGAAGTTTTCACATCTCCACGTTCACACCCAGTTTTCACTGCTCGATGGCGCAGCGCCGATACAAAGCCTGTATAAGAAGGCGATCGCGGAGAATATGCCGGCCCTTGCGATCACCGATCACGGCAATATGTTTGGCGTATTTGAATTTGTAAAACAGGCCTATACCCATAAAAATGACGACGGCACGCTGAAGGTGAAACCGATCGTAGGTTGTGAGTTTTATATCACCGAAAATCGCCACCGCAAGACTTTTGCCAAAGACGATAAGGATCCGCGACACCACCAGATCCTCCTCGCCAAGAACGAAATCGGCTACCGCAACCTGATCAAACTGACCTCGCTCGGTTACATCGAGGGCATGTACTCAAAATACCCGCGCATCGACAAGGAACTGATCCGCCTGCACCACGAAGGGCTGATCGCCACCACCTGTTGCCTGGGCGCCATGGTGCCGCAAACCATCCTTAAAAAAGGAGAAGACGATGGCGAAGATGAATTCAAATGGTGGCTGAATATCTTCCAGGAAGATTATTATGTGGAGCTGCAACGCCATGGGATTCCCGACCAGGACAAGGTGAACCTGTCGCTGCTTCGGTATGCACAGAAACACAACGTGAAAATCATCGCCTCCAACGATTCACATTATGTGGACCAGTCGGATTACAACGCGCATGATATCCTGCTTTGTATCAATACCGGCGAAAAATTCGCGACCGAAAAACTGACTGATTTTTCGGATGACGATGTGATGTCGAAAACAAAACGGTTCGCGTTTCCCAATGACCAGTTCTTTTTTAAAAAGAAAGAAGAAATGCAGCAGGTGTTTCACGACCTGCCCGAAGCGATCGACAATACCAACGAGATCGTCGCCAAGGTGGACCTACTGGACCTGAAACGGGATATCCTGCTCCCCCACTTCGTGGTGCCGAAAGAGTTTACCACGCAGGATTCCTACCTCGAACACATCACCTGGCTCGGCGCGAAGGAACGCTATCACGAAATGACTCCAGAGATCGACGAGCGGCTGCGTTTTGAACTGTTCACCATCAAAACCATGGGGTTTGCCGGTTACTTTCTCATCGTGAGTGATTTCATCAAGGCCGGGCGTGAACTGGGCGTGTTTGTTGGCCCGGGTCGTGGTTCGGCGGCCGGCAGCGTGGTGGCGTATTGCATCGGCATCACCAATATCGACCCGCTGAAATACAACCTGCTGTTTGAGCGCTTCCTCAACCCGGATAGAAAGAGCATGCCGGATATCGACACCGATTTCGACGACGAAGGCAGGCAGAAAGTGATTAATTATGTTGTAGAAAAATATGGCAAGAACCAGGTGGCGCAGATCATTACCTATGGCACCATGGCCGCCAAAAGCAGCATCAAGGATGTTGCCCGGGTGATGGACCTTTCTTTACCGGAGGCCAACGCGCTGGCGAAGCTGATCCCCGACAAACCGGGCATCACACTCAAACGCGTACTGAAGGCGCCGATGCTGGTGAAAGATGGCGAGAAGTCGCTGACCGAAAAAGAGGGCCTGATGGCCGAGGAAATGGAAAACGTGCGGAAGATCCGCGAAATATACAACGGCAACGACCTGCAGGCCCGCGTACTCCATGAAGCGGAGATTCTCGAAGGCTCGGTACGTAACACCGGCCTGCATGCGGCGGGCATTATCATCGCCCCGCGTGATCTGACTGATCTCATCCCCGTAGCGACTTCGAAAGAATCGAATTTGTGGGTAACGCAGATCGACGGCAGCATCATCGAGGAAGCGGGTGTTATCAAGATGGACTTTCTCGGGCTGAAAACGCTCAGTATCCTGAAAACGGCGCTGGAGCTGATCCATGAAAATCATGGGGTGCGCATCGTGGTAGACGACCTGCCGCTGGATGACGCCAAAACCTTTGAACTATACCAGAAGGGAGAAACGAACGGTACCTTTCAGTTTGAGAGCACCGGTATGCAGAAGTACCTGCGCGACCTGAAGCCGGATAAATTTGATGACCTGATCGCCATGAATGCCTTGTACCGCCCGGGTCCGCTGGCGTATATCCCCAACTTCATCGATCGTAAGCATGGCCGGGAAAAGATCAGCTATGACCTGCCCGACATGGAAGATATCCT
>JBBSSY010000150.1:0-7496 GCA_038241595.1 Chitinophagales bacterium
GCCATGGGCATAGCCACACCTGCTGCCATCGCGGTAGGCCTCGGCCGCGCAGCAAAAAATGGCGTGCTGTTCCGGAATGCAAAAAGCCTGGAAGCGTTTAAAAACATTCAACAGGTTGTATTTGACAAAACCGGCACGCTGACTACCGGCAACTTTGAGATTAAACGATTTAAAGTCCTTGCTGGCAACGACGCCGAGTTCAAACGCATTGCCTATTCGCTTGAAAAACATTCCGCCCACCCGATCGCACGGGCCATTGCAACATCATGGAAAACGCAGGAACTGGTGAGATGGGAAAAGGTGGAAGAAACAAAGGGATTGGGTATGCATGGCACCGACCGCGAGGGAAATACATACGTTGCAGGCTCATTTGCAACCGCCAGTTCGCTCATAAACGACAACAGCCACAATATGTATCTGTTGAAAAATGGCGTGTTGCTTGGCTGGATCGACGTGCAGGATGAAGTTCGCCCGGAAGCGACGCAGGTCATCTCATACCTGAAACAGAAAGGGATCCGCACCATACTGCTTAGTGGCGACCGCCTGGCAAACTGCACCCCGCTTGCCAACAGTTTGGGCATCGACGAAGTATTTGCAGAACACAGCCCTGAACAGAAGCTGCAACGGGTGGAAGCACTCGCCAACAAGGTACCCACCGCCATGGTCGGAGATGGCATAAATGACGCACCTGCCCTGGCCAAAGCCACCATCGGGATTTCGCTGAGTGATGCATCGCAGGTGGCCATGCAAACCGCCGATGTGGTACTCATGACTCACGGCCTTAAAAATCTGCCGTCGGCACTGGGTCTTGGCAAACACACATTTCTTACGATCAAACAAAATCTGTTCTGGGCATTTGCGTACAATGTAGTGGCCCTTCCAGTGGCTGCTTTTGGTTTATTGACGCCAGCCCTGGCAGCACTTGCCATGGGTTTGAGCGATGTTGTACTGGCTATTAATTCCATACGTTTGTTTGTAAAAAAAGTCGTGTAGCCATCCTTGCAAAATATTCATTCGATATTAAAAGAATACTGGGGATTTACGTCGTTCAGGTCGAACCAGGAGGAGATCATCAACTCGGTGCTGGCCGGTAGGGATACGCTGGCACTCCTGCCTACCGGCGGCGGTAAATCGATCTGCTTCCAGGTGCCGGCGTTGATGCAGGACGGCATCTGCCTGGTGGTAAGCCCGCTCATTGCCCTGATGAAGGACCAGGTCTCCAACCTGCGTAAGAAAGGCATCAATGCATTTGCCATTTATTCAGGCATGACCCGGAAAGATGTAATTAGTACGCTGAAGATCGCTTCATCCGCCAGTTGCAAACTGCTGTATGTATCACCTGAACGCCTGGAGACAAAATTATTCCTGGAGTACCTGCCGGCACTGAGTGTGAGCCTGCTGGCCATCGATGAGGCCCATTGTATCTCCCAGTGGGGATATGACTTTCGTCCGCCATATTTACGCATCGCTGCCCTGCGTGAACAGCTGCCCGGTGTGCCTGTACTGGCACTCACGGCCTCGGCGACGCCGACGGTTCAACAGGACATTTGCGAGCGGCTTCATTTTAAAGAACCGAATATTTTACGGCAGTCGTTTGAACGCCCCAATCTCTCCTATAGTGTTTTCAAAATCGATTCCAAGATCAATAAACTGGTAGAGATACTCAGCAACGTACAAGGCAGCAGCATTGTGTATTGCCGGAGCCGTAAAAGAACCAAAGAAATTGCCAGCCAACTTCAATCCTACCGCATTGACGCTGATTATTACCATGCCGGCCTGCTGGCGGAAGAACGCAGCAACAAACAGGAAAACTGGGTACAAAACAAGATCCGGGCAATTGTTTGCACCAACGCATTTGGCATGGGCATCGACAAACCCGACGTTCGGGCGGTGGTGCATGTTGATATGCCCGACTGCCTGGAAAATTACTACCAGGAGGCCGGCCGGGCAGGACGCGATGGAAAAAAAGCCTATGCCGTCTTGCTGCACCAGGAGAAAGATCTGGAGGACTTGACTAAACAGGCGTTATTGCGTTTTCCGGTACTTGAAGAGATTCGGACGGTATACCAGTCGCTCGTAAATTTTTTACAGGTACCTGCCGGTAGTGGCGCCGGTAATTATTACGATTTCGACCTGCCTGATTTTCTGAAAAAATTTAAGCTGCCGGCACACCTGGTGATCAACAGTTTAAAAGTATTGGAACAGGAAAACTGGTTGTCATTCAACGAACAGGTTTTCCTGTCGTCCAGGCTGATGTTTACCTGCAACAAGACTAACCTGTATGAATTCGAAAAATCGAATCCCGCGCTCGAGCCCCTCATCAAGGCGTTGTTACGCACCTACGAAGGCATCTTCGACCAGGATGTAAATATTCACGAAAAAACGATTGCCTATTTGCTCAGGATCAAACCGGAAGCGCTTGCTGACCAATTGAAACAGCTGGCCGCCTTTAACGTCATAGCCTATACGCCGCAAAAGGATACCCCCCAATTGTTTTTTATCGAAAACAGGGTCAAAGGCGCCGACCTGGAAATCGACATGGTGCAATACAACAAAAGAAAACAGTTGTACATCAGCCGGCTGGATGCTTTTTTCAATTACATTAGAAGCGGCGAATGCCGCAGCAAGATAACCGGCAACTACTTCGGCGACCTTACTATGAAACCTTGTGGCATCTGCGACAACTGCCTGCGCCAGAAAAAGCAGGACATCAGCGCCGCCGAATTTGAAGAGATTATGCAGCGTATATTGTCCAGCCTGTCCAAACCCGTCTTTTCACGTGATCTCGTTAAATTTCTCACCGGCATTCAAAAAGAAAAAGCCTGGAAAGTGATTGAATTTTTACAGGCAGAAAGGAAGATCGAGGTGAATGAGGAAGGGATGGTTAAGAAAGTTTATGGTTTATAGTTTATGGTTTATAGTTAGTTAATCGGTTAAATGGACTGGAAATAGAACTATAAACTATAAACCACAAACTATAAACTTATCTCCTCCGGCTCCTGCCTCCTAAACCCAGCGCGCCCAGGAGGCTGCGGGTAATGATGCTGGCGGCAGTGCGGCCAACCTGTTTGAACACCGAGTTATCCATAATTTGCTCGAGGGTAGACTTCTCTTCTTTAACACCGGGCTTACCTTTTGTTGCGGTTGCTTCAGCTTTTTCGGCAGCTTCGGTAAGCTTATCGTTGAGCATTTCGTACGCACTGCGGCTGTCTACAACCTGGTTGTATTTAGCCGCAAGTTGTGACTTTGATATGATGCTGTCAATTTCGGAATCCGTGAGGATATCCATGCGGCTCTTCGGTGTACATAAAAGCGTATGCGCCAGCGGGGTAGGAATGCCTTTTTCATTAAGCAGGGTGACCAATGCTTCACCGATGCCAAGTTGCGTAATCAAATCATCCGTTTTATAGAACGTTGAATCAGGGTAGTTTTCAGCTGTTTGTTTGATCACTTTACGGTCGGCAGCTGTAAAGGCACGCAATGCGTGCTGGATTTTCAAACCCAGCTGGCCGAGTACACCCGCAGGAATGTCCATCGGGTTTTGGGTGATAAAAAATATGCCGATGCCTTTGGAACGAATGAGTTTGATGACCGTTTCAATCTGTTGCAACAAAGCGGCACTCGCTTCCTGGAAAACCAGGTGCGCCTCATCGATAAACAAGCACAGTTTCGGTTTGTCGAGGTCTCCTTCTTCAGGACAGGAAGCATACAACTCCGCCAGTAGCTGAAGCATAAAGGTTGAAAACAATTTCGGCCGGTCCTGCAAATCGGTTACACGCAGGATATTGACCATGCCCCGGCCGTCCCGACTTATGCGCATGAGGTCTTCAACTTCGAAACTTTTTTCACCAAAAAAAATATCGGCACCTTGTTGCTGCAGTTCAACCACTTTGCGCAGGATGGTACCGGTAGATGTTGTTGAGATCTTCCCGTAACTTTTCTCCATTTCCGCCTTTCCTTCTCCCGCCACGAATTGCAACACGCGGATGAAATCTTTCAGATCCAGCAAGGGCAATTTATTGTCGTCGCAGTATTTAAATATCATGGCCAGCAGACCGCCCTGTGTGTCATTCAGACCCAAGATCTTGCTAAGCAGCACCGGCCCGAACTCACTTACGGTGGCGCGTAAACGAACTCCTTTTTGCTGGCTGAGCGTCATCAGTTCTGTGGGATAGGCTGCCGGGATATACGGGATGTCCAGCAGATTATAACGCGCTGCGATCTTGTCATTGCTGGCGCCCATGGCAGCGATCCCGCTAAGGTCGCCCTTGATGTCCATTAGCAATACCGGTATACTCGCATCACTCAGGCATTCGCTGATCATCTGCAGCGTCTTGGTTTTACCTGTACCGGTTGCACCGGCAATCAGGCCGTGCCGGTTTAAGGTCTTTAGCGGAAGCAGGATGTCAGCACCCGGCACCACGGTGCCGTCTAGCATGGCGACCCCGATTTTTGCAAATTCACCTTTGAATGTGTAGCCGTTTTTGATAATCTCGTGAAATGATGCGGAACTTGGCATAACTGGGTTTAAGTGAATGTGAAATAGCTATCAGCTATCAGCTATCAGCCGTCAGCCGTCAGCCGAACAACGGGCGCAACTGCGTTGCGCAGCATCTAAAATCAAACAAAATTTTTAAATTATGTCTTTACACGTATTAATTATTTCTTCTGATTGCTGATTACTGATTACTGATTGCTGACTGCTGATTGCTGATTGCTGACTGCTGATTGCTGATTGCTGATTGCTGATTGCTACCTCACAGATCCTCTTCCCGTTCGAGCATCAAAATAGCGCCTTGCGGAACGATCATGTATTTTTCTCCGCCATGCATGACTTCGGTGGCGCCACTCAGCAGGAAGATAGCCAGGTCTCCCTCCTGTACCTGCAGCGGGACATACTTTACCTTTTCTTCTTCATTCTTCCACGGCTCATCTTCGCCGGGCATCGGGATGGCATAACCTGGTCCCGTTTTTACCACGTAACCCTGTTGCACTTTTTCTTTTTCCTGCACCCCCGGTGGAAGGTACAAACCGCTATCGGTGCGGTGGTCTCCCTTTAAAAGCCTGATTAGAACCCGATCCCCAATTATGATCAGTTTTTTGAAACGATTGTCGGGTGTTATACGCAATGCCATTTGTTAAGATTAGCGACAAAAATACGAAATGTCTGTTCCGAACCGGTTGTTATATAAACAACAGTCGGATTCAAGCCCAAAAGCAATATCTTTATAATACGGTCAGTTCCTGGTGTTGCTGAAATATTAACAAATTCTTATTCAGACATCGGGTGCGGGTTGGGTGTTTTAACTTTAATTTGAACAAAAGAATACAATTATGGAAGGTACAAAGGCAAAAATATTATTGTGTGAAGATGATACCAACCTGGGGTCCGTGCTGAAGAATTACCTGGAACTGAGTGATTATGAAGTAGTTCTTGAAAGGGACGGTCGGCTCGGTCTCGCCGCCTTTCAACGGGAAAAATTTGACCTCTGCCTGCTGGATGTGATGATGCCAAATATGGATGGTTTCACGGTTGCTGAAGAAATTCGTGATGTGGATCCAGATATCCCCTTGTTTTTTCTGAGTGCCAAAACAATGAAAGAAGACATCATCCAGGGTTATAAACTAGGTGCAGACGATTATATTACAAAACCGTTTGACAGCGAAGTGCTTTTATTGAAAATTAAGGCAATCCTTAAACGCAACGAAGAACAAAATCGGGAGAGTGCGAATACCGAGTACGATTTGAGTTCTTATCATTTCAACCCCAAACTGCGCGAGTTAAGCCACAGCGGGAAAATGCAAACGCTTTCGCCAAAAGAAAATGAATTATTAAAGATGCTTGCAGAACACAAAAATGATTTGTTGCCACGCGAACAGGCGCTTAAAAAAATCTGGGGCAGCGACACCTACTTCAATGGAAGAAGTATGGATGTGTACATCGCCAAACTAAGGAAATACCTCAAAGATGATAACACCATCGAGATAGTAAATATTCACGGGAATGGTTTCAGGCTGGTGGTTCCGACTCCTGAACCGACCAAGTAAAATAGATGTTAATTCTTGTGTAATGCCGTGAGTTTCCTGAAAACTCGCGGCATTATATTTTTTAGAACAACAGCTGGTCGCCGCCCTTGATGAACGGCTTCTTACCCAAATGCTCATACGCTTTTGCGGTAACCTCGCGGCCACGTGGGGTGCGCATCATAAAGCCTTCCTGTATCAGGAACGGTTCATACACTTCTTCCAGCGTACCGGTTTCTTCGCCGACTGCCGTAGCTATGGTGGTAATGCCTACCGGACCGCCTTTAAATTTTTCAATGATGGTCAGCAGGATGCGGTTATCCATTTCATCCAGTCCGTGCTCATCTACGTTTAGGGCCCGCAACGCATGTTGGGTAATGGCCAGGTCAATAACACCATTGCTCAATACCTGTGCAAAGTCGCGTACCCGTCGCAACAAGCCGTTGGCAATACGAGGTGTACCGCGGCTGCGGCGGGCAATCTCCTGCGACGCATCTGACGTGATCTTTGATTTTAGTATCTCAGCAGCGCGAAGTATGATTTTATTAAGTGTAGCCGCATCGTAGTATTCCAGCCTCGATTTTATACCAAACCGGGAGAGAAGTGGTGCAGTCAGTAAGCCGCTGCGGGTAGTAGCGCCCACCAACGTGAAGGGATTAATATTAATCTGGATGCTGCGCGCATTGGGGCCGGTATCGATCATGATGTCGATACGAAAATCTTCCATGGCAGCATACAAATATTCTTCCACCACGTTACTCAGCCGGTGTATTTCGTCGATAAACAGTACATCGTGGGTTTCAAGATTGGTTAGCAATCCCGCCAGGTCGCCTGGCTTTTCGATAACAGGGCCCGAGGTTTCCCGGATATTGACGCCTAATTCATTGGCAACAATACGGGAGAGCGTCGTTTTACCAAGACCCGGCGGTCCGTGGAAAAGAATATGATCGAGTGCTTCGCCCCGCATCTTCGCAGCCTTGATAAAGATCTTTAGGTTTTCTATGATCTGCGGTTGCCCAGAAAATTCTTCGATGATAGACGGCCGGATATTGTTCTCAAATTCTTTCTCTGCAGGCGTCAGCGTTTCCTTCGCGGTATTTAAGTTCCCGTTAGACATTTGATAAAATTAAGATTTTAGCCCTTAATGCAACAAAGTGATCGAAAGAAGCAGTTGCCAGAGCGATGCAATATTTTTTCGAAATATTTTACCGTAAGATTGCTTCATTCAAGAGTTCTGAATAATTTTACCTGCCATGACGTATGACCAGTATATTTCTTCTTTAACGGAGCCTGTGGCGCCCGCTGATCTTTCTGCTTATCTTAAAGTGCTTTGGTACGATGCCAACCATAACTGGGAGCGCGCGCATGACATTGCCCAGGACATACAGAACAAAACCGGCTCCTGGCTGCATGCTTATCTGCATCGTAAAGAAGGAGACGCAGGCAACGCCGCCTACTGGTATCATAAAGCC
>JBBSSY010000151.1:0-7495 GCA_038241595.1 Chitinophagales bacterium
AATGCATGACCTTAAAAGATATAGCTGGGCAAACCAAACGCTGGGCTGGAGCTTGCATAGGCAAGGCAAATTTACCGAGGCAAAATTGGTTTATGAACGGGCCTTGCCTTTTTTCATTAACGTGGATAATAAAAAAATGCAGTCCATGATATCCTATACGTACAGCGAACGCGGATATAATGAGAAAGCTTTTGACTATTTAGTTCAGGCTATCAGAATTACTTTTAAAATAAATGATGAAAGGGGCATGATTTCTTCACCGGAAGTTATGGGCAATCTGTATAAAGATGCCGGAGAAACCGAAACGGCTTTAATATACTACAGGTTAGCCTCCGAAAATGGGAAGAAAATGAATCAGCCTGTTCGGTATAATAAGCTACGGGGGGATATCGCTCTTTTACTCGGCCAATTAGAATCAGCAAAATAGTTTAATAATTTGTCCCACCATTATGTAACCCTCAGAACAAACGATAGCACCATCAGGATGAGGGACCTTTCTTTTAAAAGCTTGTTCTTAGGGGGAATTTACCTGAAGCAACGAAAATATGATTTGGCTACTAAAGCGTTTAATTTGCCGCTGTTATTTTGTAAGAAGGGGAATGATAGAAATGGTGTGATGCGGGCATTGTACCCACTCGCCAGGTGCTATCAAATGCGGAAAGATTTTACTACATCTTTTTCTTATGCAAAACGTTTACTCGTCATAGCAGAGGCAACAGGGGCAAGGCCATTTATTCGGGATGCATACAAGCTATATTGGGAGATATATGACCAACAGGGCGAAATAGACAGCGCTTATAAATACAGCATAAAATATATAGCCATAAAAGATTCAATCCTGAGTGATAAATACCGAAGGGATATTGCCTTGTCAGAAATGAGATCGCACGATGAACAGCAAAAATCAAAAATAGGTTTGCTGCAGAAGGACCAGCAGCTGAACCGCGAAACGTTATCGCTGCAGCAGCAAAAGCTGAAAAGCGAATCATTGATCAGGTATATCCTTATTGCAACCACCATTGCTTTGGTGGTAATCGGCGTGTTTATTTTCCGCAATATCAACCTTAATCGTAAAAACGAAAAGCAGCGCCTTGAACATGAATTGAAATTACAACATTTGGAAAGCAAAAAAAATATCATTGAGTTTCAGCAAAAGGCCACCGACCTTGAAATGCAGGCCCTGCGTGCCCAAATGAACCCGCACTTCATATTTAATTGCCTAAGCTCTATCAACAGGTTCATCCTGATTAATAAAACAGAAGAAGCGTCTGATTATCTTACCAAGTTTCCCCGTTTGATCCGGATGGCTTTACAAAACTCTGAAAAGTCCCTGATAACACTCGACAATGAATTAGAGGCGCTTAGACTATATCTCGATTTGGAGAGACTAAGATTTAAAAACGCGTTTAACTACAGCATCACTTTTATAAATACCATAGACAGTTACGCGGTGTTTATTCCACCAATGCTGATACAGCCCTTTGCTGAAAATGCGATCTGGCACGGCCTGATGCACAAAAAGGGTATCGGCTGCCTGGAGATTACGTTTTGTGCAGATGACAAAACGCTCACTTGTGCTATTGTAGACAATGGCATCGGCAGGAATATGGCTGCTGCATTAAACAGCCGTTCGGCAGAACAAAATAAGTCGATGGGTATTGATATTACTACAGGGCGTTTGGCGCTTCTCAATAAATCGAAAGATGAAGCGGCGGTTCTTAATATTGAAGACTTGATGGATAATGAAGGCAATGGCTGCGGCACCAAAGTAATACTTACCATGCCCTACAAAAACCTAACTGAAGTAGTTACTTAACCTGTCAAAATAATACATTGATTACTGCCACTATCGTTGATGATGAACCGGATTGCTGTGAATCGCTGGCCATGTTGCTGGAGCGTTACTGCCCCGAAGTAAAAGTGCTGGACATTTGTTATACGGCAGAAACAGCCATAGCATCTGTTAAAGAGCACGAGCCCCAAATACTTTTTCTAGACATTGAAATGCCTTTTATGAATGGCTTTGAATTGCTGGAAAAACTAGGTTCCGTAAATCTTGAGTTGATTTTCACCACCAGCTATGATCAGTATGCCATTAAGGCGATCCGGTTCAGTGCACTGGATTACCTATTAAAACCTATTGATCGGGAAGAATTGCAAAAGGCGGTGCAAAAGGCGGTACAGCGAAATCAGCATCCGCTGCCGCAGCAACTGGACATGTTGTTACAAAAACTGCGACACCCTGCTATACCGGTCAATAAGATTGCTATCCCCACCATGGAGGGTTTTCAATTGGTACCGGTGGAATCCATCATCAGTTGCGAATCAGATGGCAATTATACCTACCTGTTTTTAAAAGACAAACGTAAAATAATTGCCTCCAGGAATTTGAAAGAGATGGAAGAAATCCTGGAAGATTACCCATTTATCAGGGTACACCATTCGCATGTTGTAAACATCAACGAAGTGGAAAGATACATTAAAGGGGAAGGTGGCTACCTTATTATGAGCGACGGTTCGTCTATCAACGTATCAAGAAGCAGGAAGGACTTGCTGCTGAAAAGATTATCTCCAAAATAAAGTACTTGTCATTCAGGAAGTACATGATAACACGAGCTGGTAATCATGCGTATGCCCTTTATTTTTGAGCCGTCAAAAATACAACCAGGTCATCCAGTTCTTTTTTGGTGAGTATGCTGCCGTATGCAGGCATGTTTCCACCGCCGTTTACAATCCGGATAGCCAGTTCATCCTTCGACAACCTGTTGCCGACGGTTGTAAGGTCCGGGCCGTTTTTGCCGCCATAATTATACATCCTGTGGCAATACTGGCACCCTTTAACATAGAAAAGATTTACGCCACGCACCACTGCATCATCACCGTGAGTAATTTTTACCACTGCTAATGTCAACGGCTTGGTTTCAAATTCCGGCGACCACGGGGCCTTCAGTCCCAGTACCAGCAGACTTATTACAAACACCAGCACGCAAATGACACCGAACATCGACCACGGCCTTTTCAACGGGCTGCGCTCTCCTTTATTAGATAAAAAAGGTATAGCCAGTAAGCCAACTACGGTAAGCACCGGACCCAACATCATGGCAAGAGATTCTATACGGTGCGGCATTAAAGCGAACAAGGCAAAAAATGGCACCATATACCAATCTGGATCAGGAGATGTATGTACCATAGCAGGATTAGGTGGACCGGTGAGCGCAGGTGCGCCAAAAATAAATGCCAGGCTGATGATGACGATGATAACAACTGCGCTAAATAAAACATCCCCGATAACGGCATTTGGCCAAAACGGCACTCCCTTTTCTTTC
This sequence comes from Chitinophagales bacterium, assembly GCA_038241595.1. Lineage (GTDB taxonomy): Bacteria > Bacteroidota > Bacteroidia > Chitinophagales > Chitinophagaceae > JADCRZ01. The sequence continues at coordinate 3,327 of JBBSSY010000151.1, forward strand.
AGATATGATTTATACCACTGGCGGTAGGTTTTTGGATCAACCAAACGGCCCGCTTTGGGGGGTTCAGAAATGCCGTTTCTTAAAACAAGGTACAGGTGAAGGCCAATAAAAATAAAAATCAGGGCGGGGAAAAGGAAGACGTGATACGCGTAAAACCTGCTGAGGCTTTGTCCACCGATCGTGTCACCTCCTATCAGCAAACGAGCCAGGTATTTACCAACCATCGGAATCCTGCCCAGTTGCTCGGCGGCGACAACGGATGACCAAACGCCATTCGAATCCCAGCGAAGCAACTGGCCGGTAAAACCCATAAAAATGGTGAACAACAGCAGAAAAACTCCGCTGATCCAGTTCATTTCCCGCGGGAATTTATAGGAAGCGGTAATGTACACCCGCATCATATGAACGCCCACCAAAATTATCATGGCCGATGCGCCAAAGTAATGGATGCCCCTTAGTACATTGCCAAACGGGGCTTTATTGGTAATGAATTCCAGGGATTGGTACGCATTGTTGGAAGAGGGCTGGTATAACAATGACAATGCTACGCCGGTTACTACCTGGAGCATAAAGCAAAACAACGTGCCACTTCCAAACACATAACTCCACAATTTTTTTGGCGGTATCTGGTGGTCAAGCAATGGCTTTAGCGCCTCCGTAATACCTGTTCTATCATCCAGCCAGGCCCATATTTTTTTAAAGACTTTTTTCATCTATAAAGTAGTCATACTGTGATTGGGAGCGACGCCGTTTTGACTTGAACCTGCCCATTATTAACCCTGACCTGGTATTTTGTAAGCGGCTTTGGCGGTGGCCCTGCTGCTACCGTGCCATCTTTGTAATAAACGCCGCCATGGCAGGGACACATGAATAATTCCGCCTGCGCTTCCCAACGAACCGGGCAACCCAGGTGCGAACAGTTGACGGCGAATGCTATGAAAGTGTCTCTATCTGTACGCCTAAGCCATGCAGCAGATTGGGCAGTAACACCCGCATAAGGTTCCGGGTCGGCGTTTATAAAGTTTACCAGCCTGGTGGCACCGATGTCAAAACCATCCGCATTGCCCACATCGCGCCATTGTTCGTTGTCCGATTCCAGGATGGGTGCCAGCAAAGCACTTATCACAGGAATGGCAGCCACCGCGGCACTAGCCCCAGCCAGTCCCAGGCTGACTCTTAACATAAACTTTTTCCGGGAAACCTGTTCTTCGTTTGTCTTGTCACTCATGGCGTAAAAGGTTTATCCACCCAATCAGTGAAATGACAAAAACAACAAGACCGGCTAATGAGATCAGCCAGATGGTAAGCAGGCCCCAACCCATGAACGTCAGTCCCAATGCCATAAAAAATGGCCAGTACGTAGGCTTTGGCAGTATTTCAGGCCTTGCCTTCACCATTTCTTTTGTTGCTTTTATATGTTCTTCCATCTATCTAATTTTTATAAGTGTAGGCGCTGGTGCAGGCTCCTGCCCGTTTAACCATTTTATTAAAATAACCATAGAAACAGACAGGTAAATGAAACAGCAAGGCACCCACATAATAAGGCCGGCCATTTGTTGGTCCATGGCTGCGGAAATATTCCAACTGTTCCGGATCGTTGGTAAAAAACCATACATGTCGTGCACGTTCTGGTAATGCAGGTAAGTACCAGCCGGTGCAAACGTAATCATCAGCCCCAATAAAGAACAACATATACAGGCTGATGTGAGGTATAAAACAGCAGCCAATGCAGGCATTTTATTTTTTGAGTCAAGGCGGATGATTGGCCAGGCAAATAAAATTCCCGCCATCAATAAACTGATGATGTGAACATCATGTAACAAACCCATTTTGTGCGTCGCGCCCATCATCACTCCATCCATTGAAAACATGTTGTTGAAGATGACAGGAACATGCCAGAACCACATGATGCCAACACCCGCAATCCAAAATAAAAAAGGAAATGCTGCCGCTTTGCTGGAAATCCTATCAACTTGTCTTTTAAATCGATTCTCCGTTGGCAATCCTGCCAACAATAATGGGGCGGCAATCAACAACAGCATGGTATGCGTGGCCATGTGTACGCTGAACAGGTAATGTTCACCTAAAAAGTGTAGCGGTGATAAGGTGCAAATGATCACCAAAAGAAAACCGGCGAAGAAATAAATCGCCTGCTTTTTTATTTCAAAATTATTGACAAAATAATAACCGACCATAAGCAGCATTAAAAATGCCAACATAACCCAATCGAAATTCCAGTAATAAAGAAATGAATGCATGGGTTATCTTTTAAAATGACTGAACAATGGCAATACGTAAACCACCCCAAAAACGATTATCCAAACAATGTCAACAAAATGCCAATAAATCGCTACCGTGCCTATGGCACTTGAATTTGGCCGGTCAAAATCTCCCAAAAAAGCCAGCAACAACATAATGGATAATATAACCAACCCTATAAATACATGCAGGCCATGAAAGCCAGTGAGCGCATAAAAACTGGTACCGAAAACGCTACCGCTCAGGGTGATATTTTTATGGATCAGGCTGGCGTACTCATTGCCCTGGCCAACCAAAAAAATGACCCCGAGCAAAATGGTAATGCCCAGCCAGATTTTTAAACTGTTTATATTGCCATGCCTATATTTTCTTTCAGCCAGCATTAAGGTAAAGCTGCTGGCAACCAGCAGTATGGAGAAAACGCCTGTTTTCTGAATATTGAGCTGCTGTACCTGGTGCGGCTCAAAACCGGCATTATAGGCCATGTACACAAAGCCGATTATCAGCGATAAGAAAAACATTGCTTCTGTGCCAACGACCAATTTCATCATTGTTTTGTTCATCAGGCCTTGTTTTCGTGTTTAATATCCCAAAACGGCCTTGTGCTTTCAACCACTTGCACGTCATCAAAATTCTTTAAGGCAGCGGGTGATGAAGTTGTCCATTCCAATGTAAATCCATTCCAGGGATCGTTACCTGCCGGTTTACCGTGCCTGATGCTTTTCGTTATGAGATACAAAAACAACAGCATGGAAAGGCCCATGGTAAAAGCGCCAAAGGTGGAAATAAGATTTAGTGTGCCATAGCCCGGCAAATCGGGATACGTAAAAACCCTTCTCGGCATGCCCATTAAACCCAATAGATGTTGCACTAGAAACGTAAGGTTAAAGCCCAGCACAAATAACCAGAAAAACCATTTGCCCAGTTTTTCATCCAGCATTTTCCCCGTCATTTTCGGGAACCAATAAAACAGGCCAGCAAATAAACCAAACACAGTGCCCCCGATGAATACGTAATGCACATGCGCCACCACATAGTACGTGTCGGTCAACTGCCAGTCAATCGGCACAATTGAAAATGCGATACCGCTTAACCCGCCTATGGTAAATTCTATTAAAAAAGCAATGGCAAACATCATGGCCACTGAAAAACGAATTTTTCCACCGTACATGGTTGCCAGCCAATTGAAAATCTTTATGCCTGTAGGAATACCGATGAGCATGCTGCTGGCAGAGAAAAACGCATCGACGGTATTGCCCAGTCCTACCGCAAACATGTGATGTATCCATACGCCAAATGCAAGCAGGGCAATGGCCACAGAGGATGCCGCAATAAAAGAATAGCCAAAGATGGCCTTGCGGGAATACACCTGGAACACTTCCGATAAAATGCCAAAAGGCGGCAAAATCATAATATACACTTCTGGATGGCCGAAAAGCCAGAACAAATGCTGCCACAACAAAGCCGAACCTCCATTTTTAGTATTAAAAAAATGTGCATTGAACTGCCTATCCAGCAAAAGCATGGATAAAGCAACATTCAGTGAAGGGAAAGCTGCCAATAATAAAAACGAATTGACAAATACCATCCAGACAAACAATGATAGTTTGTTAAGCGCCATACCTTTAACCCGGTAATGTAAGATGGTCGCAATCAGGTTGATGGAAGTAGTTACGCTGCCGATACCCGTAATCAGTAACCCCATGGCATAATAGTCAATGCCGGGGGAACTCGAATAATTTCTTTCGTTTAGCGGCGCATAATTGAACCAACCGGCATCTGCGCACCACCAGCCAAAAAGCTGAAATACAGCAATAGTCCGCCGAAAAAAGTAAGCCATAAACTAAAGGCATTTAAACGGGGAAAAGCCATATCGTTGGCACCAATCATCAACGGCACCATGTACACTG
>JBBSSY010000152.1:0-7478 GCA_038241595.1 Chitinophagales bacterium
CAGGCTGCCTGCAAGTGCAAAAGAAAGCGATGCATAGGCCGTAAGATCTATCTTCATAAAATACAGGCCAAGGATGGCAGTGGCCATGAAGCCCAACGACCCCGCGAGTCCGTCTACGCCGTCGATCAGGTTAAAGGAATTGATAATAACTATTACGGTAAAGTAGGTAAGCAGCAAGCTGAACATTTCAGGCAATTCGTAAATGCCCAGGAAACCGTGCATGCTTTTAATTTGTACACCCCCTTTATAAATGATAAAAAATGCGGCGAGCACCTGACCGATAAATTTTTTAAGCGGCGTTATGATCAGGATGTCATCTTTTATACCCAGGAAAAATATAACCAGCGATGCTGCGATAAAAAACTGGAATTCAGATGCATTGTGGAACGAAATAGTAAGTAGGCAGGTGATCACGAAGCCGGCAAAAATACCCAGTCCGCCAAGGGATGGAATGGGCGTTGCATGGATTTTTCTTTCATCAGGGATGTCGAATAACATCTTTTGTTGCGCTACATTAATTATTACTGGTATTGATAAATAGGTAATACCAAAGGAAATAATAACCGATAACAAAATGTCAAACATCCAATTGGTTTTGATTCTTTAAAAGGATTCTCGCAAAAGTATAATTAACTATTTGCTTCTGACGCAAATACAGCCCATTTCTTTTATACGCAAAAAAGGGTCCAATGAGGCCTGTTTACTTACATTTGAAACCGATCATCGAAAAAAGACGTTTTTCCGCGGTTAAAATTTGCAAATACTGATCGGCGTTTCTCAAGTTAAAATTAATTTAATTTAGATTTGCCGCCATTAAAAGAGACTCAAATGCCAGCACTTAAAGATATTGCCTCCCAGATAAGAAGAGATATAGTACGTATGGTTCACGGTTCGTCCAGCGGACATCCCGGTGGTTCACTTGGCTGTACCGATTACTTTACCGCCCTGTATTTTAACGTGTTGAAACATGACCCTGCCTTTCACATGGATGGTAAAAATGAAGATCTTTTCTTTTTGTCTAATGGGCATATCTCACCGGTATTTTATTCTACCCTCGCCCGGTCAGGATATTTCGACGTTAAAGAACTGGCTACGTTCCGCAAGATCGATTCCCGTTTACAGGGTCATCCAACCACACACGAACACCTCCCCGGCATCCGGGTGGCATCTGGTTCACTGGGACAGGGAATGAGCGTGGCCATTGGTGCCGCACTGGCAAAAAAACTCAACGGCGACTCAAACGTCGTTTTTTCGCTGCATGGCGACGGTGAGCTGGATGAAGGCCAGAACTGGGAAGCCATTATGTTTGCGGCAGCTAAGAAAGTCGACAACCTCATTTCTACTATTGACTGGAATGGCCAGCAAATCGATGGTACCACGCATAAAGTAATGGAACTTGGTGACCTGCCTGGTAAATTTCTCGCTTTCGGCTGGGAAGTGATCCTCTTGCCTGACGGTAATAATGTAGATGACGTGGTAGCTACGCTTGAAAAAGCAAAAACCTTTGTTGGCAAAGGCAAACCCATTGCTATTATGATGACTACTGTCATGGGCAAAGGGGTAGATTTTATGGAAGGAAGCCATGAATGGCACGGCATCGCACCAAACGATGAGCAGTTGAAAAAAGCACTGGATCAGTTGCCGGAGACATTGGGGGATTACTAGTTGACGTAGGGGTATGGTATGGGTCCCATTACGATTTAAGTTCGATTGGCTGGATAGATGCTTTCCTGGAAGGGAACCAGGATGCAATGAGGGCGACACTTAAAACGGTAAATAAGACCAGTAAGAAATCGGTCGGCACAATCTTCACCGGGTAGTAATCGATCAGGAAACTACTTCCTTCCAACTTAACGAGTTTGAAGGTCATCTGGAGGTAACAGATCGTCACAGCCAATAATACCCCAAGCCCGCCACCTACCGTCGCCAGCAAAATACCTTCCGACAAAAATATTTTTTGTATCAGCATGTTGCTGGTTCCCATTGCTTTGAGCACCTGGATGTCTTTCTGTTTCTCGAGAACCAGCATAGTCAACGCGCCAATCATGGTAAAAGCAGCTACAACCAGGATGAGCGAAAGAATGGCGTAGATTACCCACTTTTCCAATTGCATGACTGCATAAAGACTTTGATTCTGCTGGTAACGGTTTTGAATGGTAAAATTTTTGCCGAATATGGTCGCGAGTTCTTTCCGGGTGGCGCCGTCTTTCGCCGGGTCGTTGAGCCTGATTTCTATTCCCCCATATTCATTGGGTTTCAGGTTAACCATTCTTTTTACAAAGTCAAGATTGGTCAGTACGTACTTGTTGTCAAAATCCTGTTGGATGGCAAATGAACCGGATGTATTGATATTGTCTACACTGAGCGCCTGCAACGGATCGCTGATATTAATGTTAGAACCACGTTTGGACAAATAGATGGTCAGCGGCGAGATCGCACGGTCGGACTGGACACCGATGGCATTTTCGATCCCAGCTCCCAGCACTGCAGCCGGTGAATCTACCGTCCCCAGGTTGAATGTCCCTTTCAGCATCCTGCCAGACACGCCGGCTACCTGCTGGTATTGTTCATCTACCCCTTTCAATAAAATTTTCGCTTGTAAATCGCCGTTTTGCAGAAGCGCATTTTCCTCCAGCACCATCGAATAACTCCGAATATCCGGTAGTGCCTTTAATTCAGCTAGTTGTTTTTGAGTAAAGACACCAATTTTAGTATCTGCAGGTATAACCCTCAGGTCAGTATAAAAATCAGCATACAAAGATTTGACGAGGTCTTCAAAACCATTGAATACACTCAGCAGGATGATGAGCGCCGCCGTTCCCACCGTAATGGCCAGCACGCTTACCCAGGCAATGATGTTGATGGCATTGGTGGATTTTTTTGCCTTAAAGTATCTCCAGGCAAAGATTAGATACATGAAGAAAGTTTAAAGTTTAAGGTTTAACGTTTAAGGTTCTTCTCGGTTGATGCCTAAGTTTACTGCAAATTAAAACCTGCAACTACAACTTTAAACGGTAAACCTTAAACCTTAAACTGGCTTATCGTCTTCGTTTATCTTCTTAAAAACTTCTTCCATCTTAAATACATAATCCAGCGTATCATCCTGGTAAAAGGTTAGCTGGGGCATGCTGCGCAATTGATTTTTTACACGGCTGACAAGTTCTTTTTTTATCTCCCAGCTTCTCTCCTCGATCTTTTTCATGGTCATGCTGGCATCTTTCACCTGGAAGAGACTGATATACACCCGTGCATCAAAAAGATCAGGGGTTATCTTTACAGAAGCCACCGAAACCATGCCTCCATCTACCATGCTAAGCCCCAGACGCTGGAAGATTTGGCTCAACTCTTCCTTTAATAACCCTGATACCTGTTTTTGACGTTTTGTTTCCTCTTGCATGCGCTGAACGATTATTCATGTAAATTTACAGCTTAATTGCTGTGTTTGCTGACATAAAAAGTCGACCGGTTTTTAATTCCAATTATGAAAAAATATGCAGGTCTTCTACGATATTTTAAACCGTTTAAAGCAAATATCGCATTATATATAGTTTTCACCATCCTCTCCATTATTTTCGGTATTGTCTCCCTTGGCATGCTCATTCCTTTCATGGAAATTCTGTTCGATCCCGGAAAAATGGTCAACCAACGGCCTGAGCTTCATTTTGATGCCGGCAGTGTGCTGAAAACCATGAGTTATTACCTGAGCCAGATCATTAACAACCAGGGTGCAGTCGCCGCCCTTGGTTATATCTGTATACTAATCATATTCTTTATTTTCTTTAAAAACCTGTTTTTATACCTGAGTTATTACGTGCTATCGCCAATGCGTAACAGCGTAATGACGCGCCTGCGGAATGACTTATACAATAAGATCCTGAGCCTGCCGATCGGTTATTTTACTGAACAGCGCAAGGGCGACCTCATCAGCCGCATGACCAATGATACCTGGGAGCTGGAAGGTACCGTCGTAAACACCATGGAAGGTCTTGTAAAAGAACCGCTTACCATCCTGCTGATCCTCGCTACGCTGGTTTTTCTCAGCCCGCAGTTATCGATATTCCTGGTGATCTTTCTACCGATAACCGGCTTTATCATCGGTCGCGTGAGCCGTTCTCTAAAAAAACAAAGCAACGCCGCGGCCGTTAAATCCGGGGAAGGTCTGTCGATCCTGGATGAAACGTTGGGCGGGCTCCGCGTGATCAAGGCATTTAATGCCGAGCATATTCTGCGTGGCAAGTTCGTTGCGGCCAACGACGCGCTGTTTCATGTAAAGAATAAAATGAACTACCGTCGTGACCTGGCTTCGCCGATGAGCGAATTCCTGGGTGTACTGGTTCTTTGCGGCATTTTGTGGTTTGGCGGTCGGCTGATCCTGGGAAACCAGGGTTTCGCGCTGCAACCGCAGAGTTTCATCGGGTACATTGCCTTGTTTACACAAATCATCAACCCATCTAAAACCTTGTCTTCTGCGTTCTACAACATGCAACGCGGCGGGGCAGCCATCGCCAGGATCGAAGAAATACTGAACGCCCCGCTCCTGGTTACCGAATCGCTGTCGCCAGTGCCTTTGAGAGATTTTACCAATCGCATAGAATTTAAACATGTTGGGTTTTCCTACGACGATGCGGTGATTCTGAACAACATCGACCTCACCATCCACAAAGGGCAAACCATTGCGCTCGTCGGTTCGTCGGGTGCCGGAAAATCAACACTGGCCGACCTGGTGCCGCGCTTTCACGACGTTACCTTCGGGCAACTCCTCATCGATGGCATTGACATCAAAGATTACTCGCTCCTCTCCCTGCGCAGCCAGATCAGCATCGTCACCCAGGAGCCCATCCTGTTCAACGATACCATCGCCAATAACATCGCGCTGGGAAAAGAAAACGCCACCGAGGCCGAGATCATCGCAGCAGCCAGGATCGCCAACGCGCATGATTTTATCATCCAGAAAGAAGACGGTTACCAGACCAATATTGGCGACCGCGGCAGCAAACTGAGCGGCGGTGAACGCCAGCGGCTGACGATTGCACGGGCCGTGTTGAAAAATCCGCCTATTCTCATCCTCGATGAAGCCACGTCCTCCCTGGATACGGAAAGTGAGCGCCTGGTGCAGGATGCCATTAACAATATGATGCAAAACCGCACGAGCATTGTGATCGCCCACCGGTTATCTACCATTCGGCATGCAGATCTCATCATCGTCATGCAAAAAGGAGAGATTGTTGAAAGAGGAAACCACGATGAACTGATGGCCCTCAATCAGTATTACCACCGGCTGGTAACCATGCAGGAGGTTCGGTAACAGTTCACTACAACGACATTAACCCATCGAGGTATGAATAATTCATTTATTGCTCCGGCGCTCTCGTTGCTCGCGACACTTTCGCTTGCAACAGCTTCTTCGCAAACAAAGACCTTAAGCTATCACCAGCTGTTCAAGGGCGCGCCTTCTAATATTTACAAGCCTTTGCCGGCGATTATTAAATGGCTCGATGATGATCATTACCTGCAATATGTACAGGATGCAGGCACCGGCCAAACGGTTTCGGTAGATGCGCGCTCCGGGAAACAGGTGCCCTTTAACAAACCTGCAGATGCAGACAACCAAAAGCCGATGGTGTTTTCACAGAATGACGACTTATACCTGAGGCCCGTAAGCGGCTTAGCCAGGCAGTTGACCCGTGCCGCCGGCCGTGAAATGAATCCGACCGTTTCACCGGATGGAAAATGGGTGGCGTTCACGCGCGACAACAACCTTTTTGCCGTTGAAATCAGCGATGGCAAAGAGATCCAGTTTACCAAAGACGGTTCCGAGACCATATTAAATGGGTACGCGTCGTGGGTGTATTTTGAGGAAATCCTGGGCCGGGCATCCAGATATAAAGCATTCTGGTGGAGCCCGGACAGCAAACACATTGGTTTCATGCGTTTCGATGACGCTGAAGTTCCCATATTTCCCATCTATGTCGCCGATGGCACCCATGGCTACCTGGAGAAACAGCGATACCCGAAAGCGGGCGACAAAAATCCGGCGGTAAAAATCGGGATCGTTTCATTGGCGGCGCCGGCGGTTGTGTGGAGTGATTTTAATGAAAATACCGACCAGTATTTTGGAACACCTGTCTGGACGGACGGTGGGAAATTTTTGGTGCAGTGGATGCCGCGCAGCCAGGACAACTATAAGATCTATGCGATAGACCTCGTTACGGGGTCAAAAAAAGAGATCTTCGATGAAAAGCAGAAAACCTGGATCGATCTTGATGAAACACAGCGGATCATGATGCTCCCGGGCGAGAAAAATTTTATCGTACGCAGTGATCACACCGGCTGGATGCATATTTACCGCTACGACATCTCCGGTAAATTACTCAACGCCATTACATCAGGGGATTATACAGTTACCGGCATCGAATCCATCAACCACAAAACACGTACGATCTATTTTACGGCGCGCAAAGAGAATTCCGCCCGTACCGATTTTTATAGCGTTGGGTTTGATGGGAAGGGCATGACCCGGCTCACTTCAGGAGCATTCACGTACCGCGTGATGCCATCACCTACAGTCAAATATTTTATCGCTACTTATTCCAACCTGGCTTCTCTGCCTGCAACTGCCCTATACGATGCAAAAGGTAAGCTCATCCGCCAGCTGGGTGACGCAAAAGGCGCGTCCTTTAATGATTACGCCCTTCCAAAAACCGAAATGACCAGGATACCATCGGCTGATGGACTGTTTAATTTGCCCATGACGATCACCTACCCGCTTTCCTATGATTCGAGTCACAGGTACCCGGTGCTGATCAGTATTTACGGCGGACCAGGCGCAGGAACCGTTTATGATTCGAGCAAGCCGGTCACCGGCATTACAGGCTGGTGGGCGGAGGAAGGGATCATCCAGGTGGCTATTGACAATCGAAGTTCCGGTCATTTTGGTAAGATGGGCATGAACTACATCTATCGCCAGCTCGGCAAATATGAGATTGAGGATTATATCCAGTGCGCAAAATGGTTGAAGACAAAATCATTTGTGGATACAGCCAAAATTTGTATTACTGGTGGCAGCTTTGGCGGCTATATGACGTGTATGGCGCTAACCTACGGATCGTCTGAATTTAATTTCGGTGTCGCTAATTCATCCGTTACCGACTGGCGGCTATATGACAGTCACTATACCGAACGTTTTATGGATACACCCGCTGAAAATCCGGCCGGCTACCAGTCAACGGCCGTAGCAACATATGCATCGAAATACAATGGTCTGCTGAGGATCGTCTATGGCACGAGTGATGACAACGTCCACATGCAGAACAGCATGCAACTAATCAACACGATGGAAAACTTGAAGAAACATTTTGAATGCATGGTCTACCCGGGGGAAAGGCATAGCATTGGCGCCAACAACCCGGCGAAGGGGCTGCACAACAGATTAGAGGCGTATAATTTTTTTTATAAGAACCTGCTGAACAAGCCGATGC
>JBBSSY010000153.1:0-7463 GCA_038241595.1 Chitinophagales bacterium
AATTATACCATTGCTCCGGGTATTTTTTTACAGTTGATTCCATCGAACGGGCAAAATCTTCCGCCACGCGGCGGATGACAAGATCCCGGGGTGCTGCTTCGTATCGTTTGCCGGCACTGGCAAATAAATGATAATGCCTGCTGGTTTCTTTCATGGCAAATACGAATGATACGGGCACTTTAAACATTGCCGCCAGCAGGAACGGTCCCATCGGGAACTTCGCCGGCTTGCCCAGCAAGTCAACCCAGATGGTTTTATTGCCCTCCATAAACCGGTCGGCATGCATGCAGACCAGTTCGTTTTTTCCCAGGGCTTCCGAAATGGCGTAAATATGAGAGATATCGTTTTTTATCAAAATAATATTTACCGCCCGTACGCCAGTGACCGTATCTAAATAGTCCCTGATCTGTTCGTGCTCCCCGTCGTACATCACAATATTGATCCGCGTATTCAGTCTTTTCAGCAGGTGGCCCGCAATTTCCCAATTGCCAATATGTGCACTGAGTAAAAGCCCCCCCTGTTGCCCTTCGACCATCCGGTGCAGGTTTTCCTCACCGTCAAAAAGAAAGGTAAAGGAATTAGGAATGCCCGCCATCATCACCACTTTGTCGATGATGCTTTGTCCGAACAAGTAATAGTTTGTGTACAGTTTAGCCAGTGATTTAAACCGGCCAAATTGGAGCGTATGGTAATAAAGCGTAAATACTGCTTTTGATGATTTGTAGGATACCAGGAAATAGTAAAATGCAACGAACCGTAATAAGCCGTAAGCGGGCAAAACGCCGAAATTGGTCAGGATGGCCACGAAGACCCGGTAGCCCAACGGGGTTCCGCGCGATTTACCGTGCCATAAAGGCATTAAGCAACATTTTTGAGTTGAACCCTTGAGATGATATAGTGATAGAAATCCTCGAAGGTGTCGATGCCGGTGAAATCTTCAGGTTTTACTTTAAAGCTGAAATTATTTTCGATTACCACGACGAGGTCGATGTAATCAAGACTGTCAAGTTCAAGCGTACTCTTCAAATTGGCCAATGGCTGAATTTTTGCAGCATCTACTTCGAACTCCTCCACGAGAAACCCGTTAATTTTTTCTACAATGTGTACGTTTTGCATGTGTGCTGATTTGAGATAATTGCTTTGGCCTGAGCCGTTTGGCAAAAATAGTATTATAATCTTTTGAATGAAAGTTTTACCTTCTTTTTCATTTGTGTCCCTGTGTTTCGACCGCTTCAGATGTTGCTGCAAGTTATAGTCGTACTTTTTACATTCTTCGGAACATTGAATGACAGGTGAAAAACATGCGTTGAACCGGGCAAGTAACGCAAAAAGCAAAAGATTGTTATTTGCTCACCCTGATCATTTTAAACCGCGCAGTCAGGGTTTCAGAAGGTCAATATCCATGTTTGCTGGTGTCTTCCATACTCCGCATGTGCAAAAAAGAAAACCCCTGCATAAAAACCCTGAATTCGTTTGACTGGCTTGAACGCCCCCCGGATTATGAGTATTTTAGCCGCTCAACTAAAACCTACATCATGAAATGTAAAGACCGGGCTAGTCGTTCTATCGGTGGCATGCACGCGCGGCGTATACGCACAACGCATTAAACTGGTCGAGGGCGACCTCGCACCGATTAAAAATGAAAGTAAGCTGAACGTTGAATTTACCTATGATGATCAGAAAGTAGGTAAGTACGACCATGAACAGGATACATAATCCATAAAAAAGAGGACCTGAATAAACATGAACCGGGACGAGGCGACAGCTCGGAAAAAGCCTGGATCAGCGACCGCGATGCACAGTTCGGGCCCAAGTTCATCGAGTTGTTTGGCAAAAACAGCGATATGATGGCATAGGCAAAAAGTTCGAAATACACCATGATTTTCAAAACGACATTTACCGAACCCGGGTTTAACATCGGCATCATGCGCAAGAACACCGAGATCAACGCGGATGTCCTCACCGTTGAAACAGCGAACAAAAGCAACGTAATTGCAAAATTACGGTACAAAAAGCATTAGGCAGAACCTTCGGCGGGTATGATTTTGATACCGGCGGGCGGATCTCGGAAGCCTATGCCGACGCGCGGAAAGCATTGGGAAAGTTCGTGAAGAATCAATAATGATTTTGCACCACGGAGTCACCCGGAGACGTGACGCCGTGATGCAAATATTATATGGATATTACCTGAATACGTACCGGGCAGAAATACCACCATAGCCGGCCGCAGAACGTCTGTTGTAAAAGTTGCTGCCGATTAATACCGTCGGCATCCAGTCTGCACTCAGGTTGAGTGGAATCGCGGCAAACTTGTAATCAATCCCGCCTACCGCGTTCACACCCAGCGCCGATGAACTGTAATTGTAGCTGTTCAGATTGCTATTGTAAGAATAGAACTGAACGGATGCACCGCCCCCGACATACCATTTAAATCCCTCGATATCCCCAATCGGGAAGTGATGCTGGTACTGGGCACCGAGTACAAAAAAAGTGTAGCCATACCCGAAGCCCACATGTTGAAAACCGGCATAAGCTTCACCTGCTCCCGCCTTGGTAAAAAAGTGTTTATAACTCGCGGAGATCGGGGTACCGATGCGTAAACCGATAGCGGATTTATAGTCGGCTCCTTCTAGTCCGTCGATTTTCTGCGCACGTAAGCCGGCACAAGTTAACATCGCCATAGCGAATACGAAAAATAGTTTCTTCATGAAAACAGGTTTAATGTAGCCCAAAAATATCAATATTTTTTTGAACCTGGAAGCCCGGAAAACAAAGAAAATTTATCTCCTGGTCTTGTTGTAAGAAATTTTCAATTCGTTTTACGCACCGCTTCCATGTTCAATGCTTCCCACAATCATAAAACCATGTTGATTACCCCGGTAATTATTATAGATTAGTATCTTTCTATAAACAACGTTACCGGTGACCGGGTATTTCATCATATTGGCAGGCACCTGCTGTTGTTGCAGTACCTGGCAGGCAAGCCAAAGGGCCATAGCCGACGAGGTCGGATATTCGCCCCCCAGGTGTTTGAAACGGGCTACCGGGGTTTCGTTGCCGGCAACGTCTTCGCAAGCCAGGTAGCTCGGCAGCAGCCGGGGATCGCCATTTTCGCCCGTCAGGAAGAGATCAATTTTTTCGCCTGCAGCGGGCTGGCTCTCCAGGAAAGACTGCAGGTGACGCTTCACCGCGTGTAGATTGTTTGAATGAAGGGTAGTGACTGCCAGCACCTGCGCCAGTGCACCCGCGGCGCAGTCGTCGACCAAAAACATGGTCGCGCCCTCCCCCGCCATACTCACGGGGTTGCCTGGCTCATACAGATCACCACTGGAAGCCGGTTTCGTACTGAACCAGCCGCCCAGGCAATCGACGGTATAGTTGTAGGCAGAAATCTCGTCTACGCCACCGAGCACATATCGCGTACCAGGAAACTCATTGACCATCATTACCGCATCGATCACCGCGTTTTCGAAAGCGAGCCCGCGGTGTACATGTGTACTGTTGTAACCGAGATTATTGCCGAGCATGGCCACTTGCGACGCGATGCTGTTTGCGGTACTCTGCACGAAGTTGCCCGGCGTCAGCAATCCTTCCTCGTAACGGATCACCTGGTTCAGGAACTTGATGCAATCTTCCATGCCGCCATTGGCGGTTCCAATAATAATCCCGTCGGTTTTCTCACAGGGCAAAAGGTCTAGGGCAGCACCCACCGCGATGCGGACGGCTTTGCCCATCCGGCGCAGGATGGCCGTCGGGATGTCCCGGTATTCAGGTTCGATCACCCGCAACAGGTTGTCTACTGACTCCCGCGGCTTGTCCAGGTCGATTACGCCAAAAGTTTCCTGGGCAGAAATGCAGGCCGACCGGTGGATAAACAGCGGCTTCATACGTTCGAAAAGATTAGGGATGAACAGTTGCCGCCAAAGCCAAACGAATTCGACATCACGTGCTGCAGGCGCCGCTTTACGTATGCTTCTACGGGCACGAGGCCAGTCTCCGGGATCGGGTGCCTGAAATGAAGCCCTGGATACAATTCCTGATGCAGCAAATTTAATACGCTGTACACCGCTGCGACGGCTCCGGCGGCGCCAAGTGTATGCCCGGTATTTGATTTTGTTGATGCGAATGCCGGCGGGCTGCCAAACAAACGATTCATCGCCCGGCTTTCAGACTCGTCGTTGTTTTCCGTTCCGGTACCGTGCGCATTGATGAAATCGATGTCCCCGGGCTGCAGGCGCGCACCACCTAGTGCCCC
This sequence comes from Chitinophagales bacterium, assembly GCA_038241595.1. Classification (GTDB taxonomy): domain Bacteria; phylum Bacteroidota; class Bacteroidia; order Chitinophagales; family Chitinophagaceae; genus JADCRZ01. The sequence continues at coordinate 4,256 of JBBSSY010000153.1, forward strand.
CTGCATGGCAAGGAAAGGGCCGTTGCCTTCCGGTGACAAGGAAGATGGATGGTAAGCATCATTGGCATTGCTCCAGCCGGTGAGCTTCGCATATACTTTTTTGCCGGCGGCATCTTCTTCCTTCTCCAGCACTAAAAATGCGGCGCCTTCACCCAGGTTCAGGCCCTTGCGATCACGGTCGAAAGGGGCACATATTTCGGGTGAAAGAATATGCAACGCGTTGAAACCATTGATCGTAAATTTTGCCAGGCTGTCCACGCCGCCCACGATACAGCGACGGGCGAAACCCTGCTGCATCAGCCTTGCGCCATAGGCAATGGCATTGGCCGAGGAAGAACAAGCCGTGTTGAACGTATTGATAATGCCGCCGATACCGTACCGTTGCTGCAGGTAAATATTTACCGAACCATAATCGTAAGAAGCCAGGTATTCGGAACCCGGTGATCCATGGTTTGCATCTTCATACAGTTCGTCTGTCAGGCACATACCGCCCACCGTCGTAGCCCCGGCAAGCGCCGTATCATCGGCCAGCAGTTGCTGGTTGGTCAGCCCGCTGTCGGCTAGTGCTTCCGCAAAGGCGTGCAAGGCGAGCAGGGTCGTCCGGGTGATGCCGGTTTCAAAAGCGTGCAGTTTTTCCTGCAAGGCGGAGGTAGTGATTTTTACTTCACCGACCGGTAACAAACCGGCGTATTTCGTCGGGAATAACTCCAGTGATGAAATGCCGCAAATGCCATGTATCAATGACTGGCGGTTTTCCGCGACCGAATGGCCGATCGCACTGATAACGCCCATCCCGGTAATACAAATTGTACTCACAGCGTGAATTTACTTGGTGCGGTGTTTTTCAACGTAGTCAGCCATGGTATTGATATCTACCAGGATCTTGCGTCCCTCTTTCGGGTCCTGGATCGTGATGCCATATTCGCGGCTCAGCAATACGATGAGTTCAATGGAATCGATCGAATCGAGCCCAAGTCCCTCGCCAAATAAAGGCTGGTCGTCGGCGATGTCTTCGGGTTTAACCGACAATAAATTGAGAAATTTTATGATCTGTTCCTTGAGTTGCTGTTTAAGCGTTTCAGTGTCCATTGTCTAAATCAGGTTTTTTCTTTTTAAGCCGTACAGCGTCAGCAGCTGGATAAGTACTGTTATCACCACCAACGGAATGATGTTCATCACCGTATCACTGAATGTACCTCCTTCCAGGAAGAGGCCATAGTAAGCCTCGAGACACCAGTGGAGCGGCGACATTTTCATCAGGTATTTGAATGAAGCGGGCATCGCGAAACTCGGTACCAGTAAGCCCCCGATCGCTGCCAGCAACACGATGGAAACCGCGCCGAAGCCGTTCGCCTGCTCCTGTGTTTGCGCAAAAACACCGATACATATCGAATAACTTACCGCGCACCAACCGCAAATTAAAGAAACAATAAACAAACCCGTTATATCTGAAGGAAGATTTAATGCAGGCAGGCCCATCAACGGAAACAACCAGGCCCCTATCGAAAAAATTACGGCGGTCTGAACCAGGGTAACCACCAGGTAGGTCAGCTGCTTCGACAGCAGCGCAACGAGGTAACTGGTCGGCAGGGTTTTTAGCCTGACAAAACTGCCGTTAAGTTTTTCGCGTACGATGCTGCTGCCAAGGGAAATCACCACGAAAAACATGGCAAAGATCGTCCAGGCAGGAATGTTGTGCTGCGTCGAATTGGGAATGCTTCTGTTGCCGTCCCGCGATACGGCTATTTCATGAATGACCGGGTTATTTTGGATGATGTCTTTTTCAAGCCCGGCCGGCAGGTCTTTTTGGTTGATGGAATAATACAGGCTTTTAACGATTTGTTTACTCTGCACCAGTTGCAACGCACTCAGCAGGGCACCGTTGATAGAGGAACGGAACGAGGCCTGCAGCACCGGGTGATAATACAACAGGATGGGTGCCGGTGCCGACAGCGCGTTTCTCCCGGAATCTGCCGTCAACCCGAATTCGTTCAGCGCCCGGGTGGCGATGGTTGTTGCCTTCGTGAGGGTCTCTGAAGAAAAACTGGCAGGTACCACCACCGCGACAAGGGCGTCTTTGGCATTCATCCGCGCCATGATCTGCGCCGGTGTCTGGTCGCCGGTAATTTGTTTGAGCTGGAACATGCCCACATTTTCTATGGCCGCGATCAGTTGCCGCCCTGCCTGGCCGGTGTCCTTGTTACAAACGAGCAGGGGTACCTTGTTGTCGTTGACGAGTTCAAAGGTACTGTTCTGGATGGCGGTGATGACAATTGCAAGCACGATCGGCATCACGAACATGAGGGTCAGTCCGACTTTATCGCGGGTGAGAATAAGCAGGTCCTTTATTATGGTGGCGCGCAGTTTATACATCGGCGTCACGGTACGATTTGCCGGTAAGGTTTAGAAACAGTCCCTCGAGCCCTTCTTCGCGGTGTTCACTCAAGAGCTGCGCGAGTCGTTCATGGGCTATGATCCTGCCATTGTCGATAAGCGCGACCGTATCGCACAGATCCTCTGCCTCCTGGAGCTGGTGCGAGGTATAAATCAGCGTGGTTCCCTGTCCATTCAGCCATTTGAGATACGTGATGATGGCGTGTCGGGTCTGTACGTCTACACCCACAGTGGGTTCGTCGAGGAACAATACCTGCGGCTCGTGCAACACGGCGATGGCCAGGTTTACCCGCCGTTTCATTCCACCCGAAAACTGCATCACCGGTTTGTTGCGAACATCCGTCAAGCCGAGTACTTCTAGCAGGTCCGTTGTTTTTTTCTTCACCTGTTGCCGGGTCAACCCCGACCAGGCGCCAAAGAATGCCAGGTTTTCTGCCGGGCTCAGCTCCTGGTAAAAAGAAAAATCCTGTGGCACCAGCCCGAACAGGGAACGCACGTTTTTGTTGTTGCGGACTTCCAGGCCGGCCAATTTTACACTCCCGGTATAATCCGGCAGCAAGCCGGTCATACAATTCATAAGTGTTGTTTTGCCGGCGCCATTCGGACCAAACAATCCAAAGCGTTCTCCTGCCTGGATGTCCAGGGAAAGATGGGAAAAGCATACACCTGACTCGCCGGGATAGCTGAAGCCGAGATCGACGAGACTAACGGCGGCCGGTTTCATCAATGCCAGTTGATTTTTGAACGCGCCTCGAAAGCGGTCTGCTCTTTTTCCGCTATTTCCAGCAGGTAATCGCCCATGGTATTGAAGTCT